>JBBIMS010000103.1:0-6226 GCA_037444285.1 Candidatus Aminicenantota bacterium
ACCAACAATAACAAGGAGAAAACCAAGACCTGCAAATGGTAGTGCCGATTTTCCTGCTGGAATGAAGGCACTTCCAACAAGGAAAAAGAGAAGTAGAAATATGAATGATACTATCAGATAAAGAACTCCCATTACAAGGGCAAGTTTCACAACATCTACACTTTTCAGATTTAGCTCTTTCATGTTTGACCTCCTTGCTAAAGACCTTACCATGAAAAAAGAGAGAAAGCAAATTTTTAGTTGAACTCTTTTGAATTTTGTGTTAATAAGTTATATTTCCAATTATGTAGGAGGAAAATATGGATTTCACTTTGAGTGAGGAACAATTGGCTTTGCAAGCTCTCGCAAGAGAGTTTGCCGAAAAGGAGATTAGACCAAATGCCTCAAAATATGATGAGGAAGAATCATTCCCCTGGGAAATAATGAAGAAAGCTTTTGAGGCGGGTTTTCTTTCCTCTTCAATTCCTGCTGAATATGGGGGTGGAGGGCTTGGAACTCTTGACACAGTTATAGTTTGCGAGGAACTTGCGTGGGGTTGTGCTGGAATGTACACATCAATAATGGCAAATTCCCTTGCTCTTACCCCTATAATTCTTTTCGGAACAGAGGAGCAAAAGAAGAAATTTTTAACTCCATTTACAAAGGAAATGAAATTTGCAGCTTTTGCTCTCACAGAAAGGGAGGCTGGTTCAGACGCAGGCGCATTGAAAACAACTGCCAAAAAGGTTTCTGGAGGATATGTAATAAATGGCTCCAAATGTTTTATAACCAATGGTGGAGTTGCATCCCTTGTTACAGTTTTTGCAAATATCGACATAACAAAGGGTCCAAGGGGTATAACTGCTTTTATAGTTCCAACTGATTCTCCTGGATTTAAAGTAGGGAAGATTGAGAAAAAAATGGGGCATAGAGCTTCAAATACTGCAGAGCTTTACTTCGACGATGTTTTTGTTCCTGAAGAAAATCTTCTCTACAAGGAAGGTGGTGGATTCTTAGTTGCCATGAAAACATTGGACAAAGCAAGACCTTCTGTTGGAGCGGGAGGAGTTGGAGTGGCAAGAGCTGCTTATGAGATGGCTCTTGAATATGCAAAAGTGAGGAAACAGTTTGGTCAACCCATTGCATCCTTTCAGCATATAGCTTTTAAGCTTTCGGATATGGCAACAGAGATTCAAGCTGCTCGCCATCTTGTCTATCATGCAGCATGGCTTCTTGACAGGGGGGAGAAAGCTACAAAGGAAGCAGCAATGGCAAAGGCTTATGCAACGGATGTGGCAATGAAAGTTACTGTTGAAGCCCTTCAAATTTTCGGTGGATACGGATATATGAAGGACTATCCAATGGAAAAGTTCATGAGGGATGCAAAACTCCTTCAGATTTATGAAGGGACAAATGAAATTCAGAGATATGTAATTTCAAGAGAAATCCTCGGACCGATTAAGTAACTATTTGAAAATTTCTAAAATTAAAGTATAAAATAAAAATGTGATTTTGAGAAAAATTGACCATTTTTCACTTTTCGTTGTTTCTTTAGTATTATTTTCATGTGCTATGCCTCAAAAAATTTTGCTGGGTCCGGAAGAGAAGCAATTTTATGAGACAGCTCAGCTTATAATGACAAAGGAGGAAAAAGAGATATTCACCCATCTTCCGGATGTGAAATCAAGAGAAGAGTTTATAAAGGAATTCTGGGATAAAAGGGACCCTGACCCGGATACGGAAAAGAACGAATTCAAAGAGGAGTTTTTCAGAAGGATTGAATATGCAAATGAGCATTTTAAAGAGGGTATTCCTGGATGGAAAACTGACAGGGGAAGGGTGTATATTTACCTTGGTGAGCCCGACAAAATAGAAGAGTATCCCTTTGTGGATTATCCTGGATTAAGAGGTTATATTATCTGGATTTATTACGATTTAAGAGTGGCGGTTGAGTTTGTGGATGCAGAAGGGAATGGACTTTATAAAATGAAGCCAGTTAGATATGGCTTATCCGAGTTTATGTCTGCTCTTGAAGGAGTTAAGAAAACCGGAATTTACCAAAAAGAGGGAAGCTTCAAAAGGAAATTCATAGATTTTGAGTTAAAATATGATAAAGAAAGAAAAGAATTTGTAATTTCTATCCCTTTAAGTTCTTTGATATTGAAGGAAGAAGAAGGTCTTTTGAAAGAAGAATTTGAGTTTGATTTTTGGATATACAGTAGAAAAGGCATGAAATTAGATGAATTTCATGATGCCGAATCCTTTGCAAAATCAAAGGAAGAAGTTCTACTGTTAAAGAATGTTATTTTTGCTTTCCCTTATTCTTTGAAACCAGGTTCTTATTATGTTGAGGTTGTTGTTTTTGGAAAAAGTTCGAAAAATAAAGCAAAAAAGACTTTCAAAATAAAGGCTTGAGGTTTTTCATGAAATTTAAAAGCTTGGCTTTCTCATCCCTTTTGTTCATCTCAACTTCAATTTTATTCTCCCAGAAAATTAAGGAAGAAGAGCTTGCCCCTAAATATCGTGATTGGCTAAAACTTGTGGATTATATAATCCTTCCTCAAGAAAAAGAGGTTTTTCTCCAGCTTAAAAATGACAGAGACAGGGATATATTTATTGAGACCTTCTGGAAACAAAGAGATCCAACACCAGGAACTCCTCAGAACGAATTCAAGGATGAACATATTAATCGATTCCTCTATGCCAATGAGCATTTCAGAAGAGGAACAACAAGGGAAGGTTGGATGACTGATATGGGAAGAATTTATATTCTTCTTGGTCCTCCCAATAGTATCGAAAGATTCGATATGCAAGCAGGGGTTCATCCTTGTGAGATATGGTATTATTACGGTGATACTAAAAGAGGTCTCCCTCCCCATTTTGCTGTGATTTTCTATAAAAGAGGAGGGGTGGGAGAGTATAAACTTTACAATCCTGTTTCAGATGGGCCAGAGAGTCTTCTTATTGACACCCAGGGAATTGATCTTACAGATTTTAGCTCTGTTTATAATAAAATAAAGGAATTAGCTCCTACTTTGGCAAATGTTTCATTTACACTGATTCCAGGTCAGGTCCCTTATAGATTCACTCCATCCCAGTCTGCACCAATACTTCTTGCAAATATCCTTGATTATCAGAAAAAAAAGGTCAGCCCTGCCTATGCAACAAACTTTCTTAATTATAAAGGGATCGTAAGTGTGGAATATGCAACAAATTTTATTGAATGTATTTCCCATTTATCTGTTCTCAGAGACCCAAGATTAGATCTATTTTTTGTTCATTTCTCCATTAATCCTAAATCTGTTTCTGTTGATTATTTTGAGCCAAAGGACCAGTATTATTTAAACTATCAGCTTACTGTAAATCTTAGGAAAGGTGAAGAGATTATTTTTCAATACACAAAGGATTACCCTCTTTATTTTTCTCCTTCCCAGATGGAGAAAATAAGAGCAGGAGGGTTATCCATCCAGGACTCATTCCCTGTTTTCCCAGGAGATTACACTGTGACGGTTCTTCTTCAGAACTCTGTTGGAAAGGAATTTAGCTTTTTTGAAAAGATAATTCATGTGCCTGAGAAGAGCGGGTTCCCCTTTATATCAGGAATCAATTTAGCTTACGACATTCAGAATGAGGAAGGCTTATCCCATCTTCCCTACAAGATAGGACAGAAAAGATATTTTGTAGACCCTTCAAATCTTTTTTCAACCAAGGATAAAATTATTTTATTCATTGATTTAATTAACATCACAAAAGAATTCTGGGGAAAAGGGGAAATTGAGATAAAGATAGAGGGTTCTGATAAAAAAGAGAAGCTCTTAGATAAGATATACCTGAGGGACTTTTCTTATTCCAATAATATGGAAATGAGCAAGGAGATTGGGTCTGGATTCCCCCCTGATTACTATCAAATGATCATCGCTCTAAAGGAAAATGGAAAAGAGATTCAGAAAGAAAAGGTGAATTTTTCCATCTCCAATTCTCCGAATCTCCCTCATCCTAACATATTCTCAAAGAGACTTCCTTCCCAGAACAATTTTTTATTATTCTATATGTTAGCCACTCAAGCTGAAAAATTAAAGAAGAACGATGAAGCTGAAGTTTATTACAAGAAAGTCCTTGAGCTAAACCCTGAGTTTATAGATGGAATTTTAAGTTATTCCAATTTTCTTCTTAATACAAGAAGATTTGAGGAGGCTCTACTCTTTGCTGAGAAGTTGAAAGATAACTCAGAGAAAAAATTTGACTACTTTCTTCTGAAAGGACAAGCATTTAGAGGATTAGGGGATTTCCGTGAAGCCATAAATAACCTTTTAGAGGCGAATAAGATTTACAATAGTGATATAAGAGTTTTAAACTCACTTGGTTACTGCTATTTCAAGATTGGGAAAAGGGAAGAAGCTATTCGAGCTCTAAAATCTTCTCTATCTTTAAATCCCAAACAAAAAGATATCGAAGAGCTTGTTAGGAGAATAGAAAGGTAGAAGAGATAAAAAATGTTCAAATTTGCGAACATGTTCGAAAATTTGAATACAGATATTCAAAAAATTGAATATCGTATTCAAAAAATTGAACATTTTAAAATTTCCATTTTTAAAAAAGCTTTTCTGAAGCCATTTTTAAAAATTTGATAATCTGGCATAAAATTTGATATATCTTTTTATGATGAAATTTAAGAATCGAATCTCAAAAAAGGAGGTGATAGAGAGAAAGGTAAGAGAATTTTTTCAAGTATTGGCAAAGGGCAAGGGTAAAATTTTTGAAAGGAGGTTTAGATGAAAAGATTTTTAACCTTAATGGCTGTAATGGTTTTCCTTACAGCCATTGGATGGGCTCAGGATTATGGTAACATCTACGGGACTGTAACTGATACAGAGGGTAATCCTTTACCAGGTGTATCAGTTACAATTTCTTCTGCCTATTATCCGACAAGAACAATTGTTACTTCAGAAACAGGGGACTTCAGATTCTTGAGACTCCCTGTTGCAAGCGACTATACTCTTAAGTTTGAGTTAACAGGTTTCAAGACAGTGACAAGAGAAAATATAAGGGTTACATTTGGTTCAGACATCAGATTGAACATTGTTATGGAATTAGCTCCAGTAGCAGAGGTAATTACAGTAACCGCTCAAACACCCCTTATTGACACTAAGAAGGCTCAGGTCGGAGTTACTGTGACAAAAGAGATGTTAATGGATCTACCAACTGCAAGGAATCCATGGGTTCTCATGGACCTTATGCCAGGAGTTCTTGTTGACAGAGTAGATGTGGGAGGTCATGAAGGAGGTCAACAGTCAGCTTACTACGGACATGGTTCATCAAGCTCCGACAATACTTGGACTGTTGATGGTGGTAACATAACAGATATGTCAGCCCTTGGTGCAGCTCCAGCATATTTAAATGTTTCTGGTTATGAGGAGATGACAGTAAACTATGGTGCAAATGATATTACCAACCCAACTGGAGGCGTCCAGATAAACCTTGTATCCAAGAGAGGTGGAAACAATTTCAGTGGAACTTTCTATTTAGATTTTGAAAGGGAAGCATGGCAGTTTGAAAATGTCACTGATGAGCTTAAGAAAGTAGGATATAAGAGTCCTGGAACATATAAGACCTACCTTTACGGAGCTAACTTCGGAGGACCAATAGTAAAAGACAAAGCATGGTTTTATGCATCATGGGGAATTCAGGACATTGATAAGAGAACCCTTGTTCACACTCACGATACAACATGGCTTGAAAGTGGTTATGCAAAATTGAACTTCCAGCTCACAAAGGATATAAGAGCAGAGGGCTTCATTGAATACGATAACAAACTCAAGTGGGGAAGAACAGCTTGGGGACCAGAGTATCAAGCTCCTGAAACCCTCTGGGATCAGACAGGACCAGGTTATGTTTACAAAGGTGAGGTGGAAGGGATATTCGGGAATCTCCTTCTAACAGCAAAAGCTATATACACTGATGGTGGATTCCAGCTCAAACCAAGAGGCTGGGGTAGTGGAAAATACATGGTGCTTCAATATGAACCTACATTTTATGTATCGGGGAATATGGAAAACTATGGAACAGACAGGAATCAGCTTGATGTAACTGCTTATGGTTCCTACTTTGCTGAAAATGTTCTTGGTGGAGATCATGAGATAAAGTTTGGTGTTGATTATCTAACTGCAACAGTTACAACATATGACCTAATTGAAAATAATGTGGAGATAGCTGCTTATCCAGTTTCAGATTATTACGAAGCGTGGAT
>JBBIMS010000104.1:0-4560 GCA_037444285.1 Candidatus Aminicenantota bacterium
AAATATTCGAAGGGATTGCATCTTTGAGGAAATAAAAGGAGGCAGAAAGCAGAATCAAACCGAAAAGATATTTTACTAAGGATGTAATCTCTCCAGTTGATGAAATAAGTGTTCTTAAACTTGCAAAAAGGCTGAGGGGAATAAATATTATTCCAATTCCAATGGCGTAAGAAAAAAGAAGAGCAAAACCGAGAGCAGAATTCTGAGACTTTGCAACAAAGGTGAGAAGAGAGACGAGAATAGGACCAACGCAAGGAATCCCAATAAGTCCAAAAATCACTCCCATGAAAAATGCACCAAAAATTCCACTTCTTCTTTTCTGAATCTTTCCAAGAACGAAGGAAGGAAGTTTGAGCTCAAAGGCACCAAACATACTTAAAGCCATGATAAAAAATACAAGAGAAACAAAGGCAAGAAAGATTGGTGAGCGGGCAATTACACCCATCGCACTTCCAGTCTTTGCAGATATAAACCCGAGAAATGAAAAGGAGAGGGAGAGTCCAAATATTATAAATATTGAAAAAATCAGGGCATCAACTCTTCTTTTTAAATTACTTCCTCCAACAAAGGCAATAACAAGTGGGTAGAGAGGGTAAACGCAAGGAGTTAGACCTGTCAAAATTCCAGAAAAGAAAACAGCAAAAATACTAAATATTGAAAAGGAGGAGACCTCAGGTTTTACCTTGAGCCTTCCCTTAAATATCTCTTTGTTTATATATTTAAAAGAGCTTCCTTCTGGAACAACAGGAATCAAAACATTTATTTTCTTTACTGATGGCAGAAGGCATCTCTCCTCAGGCTCCTCCTGACAGAGCTGGTATCTGAAATTTATCTCAACTGGAATATTACTTGTCTTTGCATGCTTGCTCACAGCAAACTCAGCAAAGATTTTCACATCCCTATAGATGAAAGTATCCCTGTAAGGTTCAGGCTTTGAATATTCAGGCTCAGAAAAAATCAAATCTTCTGTCTTTGGAAATTCAACTTTGAAAAAACCAAGATTAGGATCCGTTATGTGATAACCCTCTTCAACTTTGCAAACTATGGCAATTTCACCACTTGAGCCTGCAGGGAATCTGTCATGGGAAAGATAACAGGAACAATCAACATTTCCATCATCTCCAAAAAGATTTAAGGAAAAAATCAAAAAGAGCAAAAAATAAAATTTTTTAACCACAGAGAACAGAACCTCCATTGACATTTAAAACCTCTCCTGTTATGTGCCTTGCAAGGTCAGAGGCAAGAAAAAGTATTGGACCTGCTATATCCTCAGCAGTTGCAACCCTTCTTAAAGGAATCTTTGATATTATTTCCTTTTTCTGCTCCTCATCAGAGAGAGGTTCTGCTGACATATCTGTATCGACCCATCCTGGTGCAACTGCATTCACAAGGATATTAAAAGGAGCAAGTTCAACTGCAAGGGATTTGGTAAAGGATATCAAAGCTCCCTTTGTAGCTGCGTAATGGGAGTGGAAAGCTTCACCTCTTACTCCAGCTGTTGATGAAACATTTATGATTCTTCCATATCTTTTCTCTTTCATTATCGGGACAACAGAGTTTGTAACATAGTAAACTCCCTTTAGATTCACATTCATTGTCTCATCCCAAACCTCCTCTGGCATATTCCCCATCTCTCCATATGTCCATATACCTGCATTGTTGACGAGAATGTCAATCCTTCCAAAATTCTCAACAACCTTTTTAACCATTCTTTCTACATCAGCTTTAGAACTAACATCAGCTTTTACAAGAAGAAACTTGGCGCCTTCCCTCTCAACCTCTTCTCCAACCTTTCTTGCCTCCTGCTCCTTCTCTCTGTAATTAATTATTACAATTGCTCCAGCCTTTGCCATATAAATTGCAGTTGCAGCACCAATACCCCTTGAAGCTCCTGTGATCAGTGCCACCTTACCTTCAATTCCAAACATGACTCCTCCTGAAATTAAAAATTATACAGGATATTCTCTCCCTTGTAAAATTTGACATAGAGAAGAATTTGATTTTAAATTAATCTCGATGAAGGGAAAAATTCTAATTTTAGCCATCTCTTTTATTTTCTTTTCCTGTAGCGATAAAATTGAAGAAGGAAAGCTCGAAGGTTCCTTCTACACCAATGACTCTGGCTCAGCAAGGGGAGGATTTGAATGGGCTGGTGAATATAAGGCAACCCTTGAAATTGTTGATGGTGTTGGAACTCTTTACCTTCAGCAAGTCTCAGGATTAGGAGATCCTCTGAGAGAGCACAAGTTGAAAGTTGAGGACTTTAAAATGAATGGCTCAAAAATAGAAATGAGAATAAATGGCTTCAGAGCAGTTCTTTTGTGGACAGAAAGGGATAAAATATGGGATGGAAAATATAATTTTCATTATATCGGAAATAATTCTGAAAACATATCAGAAAGAACAGGTTCTTTAAACCCTGCGTCTTTCCCTGGACTTCTTGAACATTTCTATGTAGAGTTAAGGCTGAAAAGATAAAAATTTTAATTCATATGGGATCGGGAAAAGTTTCGAGCTCCGATTCTTTTTTATACCTAAAAATTATAAGATTTCCTTTTTATATATTATTTTATCATCTCCAACTTTATAATAATCCTTAATTACACAGACAATTCTATATCCAAGTTTCTCATAAAATTTTCTTGCCCTCTCATAGGAGGGAATGGAAGAAGTCTCAATAAAAATAGAATTTCCGCCCTTCTCCATCACAGCCTTTTCCACTCTTCTTAAAAGTATCTCTCCATATCCTTTTCCCTGAAAATCTGGACTTATGCATATCCAGTAGAGATCCCAAACTCCTAAAGCAAGGGGATTTTCTCCGTAGCAAACATATCCAACAACTCTTTTTCCATCAGAAAGAACATCAACTATGTAATCGGGTGAACCTGAAATACTCAAATCAATGAGCTCCATGGCAACTTTTATCTCCCTTTCACTAAAAACATTACAACTCTTAAGAATATTTAGAATTTCATCCCTATCTTCTTTTTTTAAACTTCTTATCTCAAGATAAAACATTCCCTCTTTCCAATGCAAATTGAAGAATTCTCTTTATCCCATCTTCATAATTTATTCCACTAACCCTCAGTGCCCTTGCAAATCCTGCATCAGTAGAAAGATCAGGATTGGGATTAACATCAATAACGAATAAATTCCCACTTTCATCCATTCTCATATCAATCCTTGCATAATCTCTTAGACCAAAAATTTCGAAAGCCTTTTTTGCAATCTTTAAAATTTTTTCTCTTTCTTCCTCCTTTAATTCAGCAGGATATTTGGGGACTGTTCCAAGGTCATCTTCAGAATTTTCCTTCCATTTTCCATCATAGGTTAAAATCCTTGGATAGATTTTAAATTCAATCTCTCCAATGCAAATTGATTCCTTTCCAAGGAAGGAAACATTCAACTCCCTTCCATCAATATATTTCTCAAGAAAAAAAGGAACCTTTGCTCTTTCGTAAAAACTCTCCATCTTTCTTTCTAACTCATTTCTTTCAAAAATTACATTCTCTCTGAAGATTCCTAAACTGCCATCCTCGGAGATAGGTTTTATAATCAGAGGGAACATATTATCATCTATTTTTTCAATCTCATCTTTTAAAAACCATGGTGGTGTTGGAAGACCATGGGAAACCAAAAGTTTCTTTGTCAAAACTTTGTTTAGACAAATTCCAATTGTGAGGGGGGGAGAACCTGTGTATGGAATTCCAAGAAGCTCGTAAATTGATGCAACAAACATTTCGCCAATACTTTTATCTCTAAAAGCTTCGCAGAGATTAAAAACTGCATTGGGGAAGAATTCTTTCAAATTCTTTATGAAGGTAAATATATCTCTACCACAAGGTATAATTTCTACTTCGTAATCCTTTTCAAGGATCTTTCCTATTATCTCTGCTGTGTCCTTTACCTCTTTTACATCTGATGAATCTTTTAAAAAAATTTCATTGTATGTTACTGCTATTTTATATTTATCTTTTAATTCCATATCTCTCTAAGGCAGAATTAAGAATTTCCTCAATCAAACTTTCATAGCTCATTCCATAACCCCTTGAAATCATCGGAAGGTCAGAATATTCAGGGTTCAAGCCTGGTAATGGGTTTACCTCAAGGAAATAGGGAGTGAAATCAGAATCGAGCCTGAAATCAATTCTCGAAATATCTCTACAACCAAGAATTTCATAAATTCTTAAAGACATTTCTTCAATTTCCTTTTTTGTCTTATCGGGAATTTCTGGATTCACAATGTAGGAAACCTCTTCTCTCCAGTTTCTCTTAACCTCAAGGGAGTAGATGAAATCCTCTTTTGGAATATTTTTTGGTGCAATCTCCATCATTCCTATTACCCTTGTTTTCTTTCCATTTCCAATGACTCCAACTGTTATCTCCTTCCCAGAAATAAATCTTTCCACAAGAACTGGCTGTTTGTAAATGGAAAGTTCTTTTATTTTTGAATTTAACTCCTCTAAATTTTTGACCTTTGAGTTTCTTCTTAGACCAATGCTCGAGCCCTCCCTTGAGAGTTTTAAAATGAGAGGGAACCTCATGCCATTGAGGATTTCT
>JBBIMS010000104.1:4570-6218 GCA_037444285.1 Candidatus Aminicenantota bacterium
GTTCCCAATTGAAGGGATGGGTCAATTTCTAAAAATTCAGGAGTTCTTATCCCGGCTGACTGCACAACCCTTTTTGTCATTGTTTTATCAAGGGTGAGAGCTAAAGTTAGAGGATCTGAACCTGTAAATGGAATTCCAAGAAGTTCAAGAATGGAAGGTATGTGAGCTTCCCTTGATCTTGTTCCAAAACCCTCTGCAATATTAAAAACAATGTCTACCCTTTCACGAAGGATATTTTCAAGAAATCTTTTCCCTCCATAAAGTCTTACAACTTCATGTCCCAGGGATTTAAGAACACTCTCAATTGAAATTATTGTATCCTCAATATCAAATTCTTCGTAAATATCCTCAGGAAGATCCGATGAAATTTTATACTCATCTTTTAAATCAAAAGCAATCCCAATCCTCATTCTTTCTTCTTTCTCCAACTTTTCCTTCTAATGTAAATTTGAATTCCCTTCTCCTGTCTCAGGAATGGCAGGGAAGAAATGTTGGAATCCTTTCCATTGGGATGGTATTTAAAAATTTTTCCCTCGTAATTTCTAAGGATAACAGTGTCCTCAGTAAAGGAAAGAATGTAATTGGGGTTAATGGGTATCTTACCTCCTCCGCCAGGAGCATCAACAACATAGGTTGGAACACCAAGTCCTGAAATGTGTCCCCTCATTCTCTCCATTATCTCAATTCCTTTCCATAGAGATGTCCTAAAATGGGATACTCCTTTTACAGGATCGCAGTGATAAATGTAATAGGGTCTAACTCTTATCCTTAGAAGAGCCCTTGAAAGCTCTATCATTGTTTCAGGGTTATCGTTCACACCTTTTAGAAGAACAGATTGATTGTTAACTGGAATTCCAATTTTTAGAAGATTTAAAACTGCTTTTTCAGAATACTCGGTTATCTCAGCCGGATGATTGAAATGGGTATTAACCCATATAGGTCCGTATTTCTCAAGGATTCTCAAAAGCTCACTGTCAAAAAGAATCTGAGGAAGAGTGACAGGGGTTCTTGTCCCTATCCTTATTATATCAATGTGGGGAATTGCACGGATTGAAGCTAAAATTTTTTCAAGAGCTGAAAAGGGAAGTGTAAGGGGGTCACCTCCTGATATGACAACATCTTTTATTTCTTTGTGCTCAGAAAGGTAATTTATCGCAGAAGTTAAATCCAAATAAGCTCTCCTTCCTCCATGATTTTTAAAGATCCTTTTTCTTGTGCAGTGTCTGCAAAAAGTTGGACAAAAGTTTGTTGCAACAATGAGAACTCGATCCGGATATCTGTGAGTTAAACCAGGACATGGAGAATCGATCTCCTCATGAAGAGGATCCTCTTCGTCGTAATCGTTAAACTCAACAATTTCAGCGATTGAAGGGATAGCTTGTTTTCTTATATGATCCTCTGGATCATCAGGATTTATAAGAGATAAGTAATAGGGAGTAACAAACATGGGATAAACAGAGGTCACCATCTTGAGCTGGATTTTTTCATTTTCAGTTAATTCAATAAACTCAGATAACCTTTCAATAGTTCTTATTGAATTTTTTAACTGCCACCTCCAATCGTTCCAATCCTCCAGAGCAACATTTTTAAATTGAGAAAACTTTTCAAAAAATCTCGAGGGAGGTTTTTCACCCTCAATTGTCATTTG
>JBBIMS010000105.1:0-1176 GCA_037444285.1 Candidatus Aminicenantota bacterium
TCAATCGCTCTCTTAGCTCCCATTAATTTCTTCTTCATCCTCCCCCTTGCAAATTGAAAGTAATCTTCAATTTCATGCTTTCTTATTTGTTTTATAAGTGTTTTTTCTTCTTCAATATTTTTAAGGAGTCCTGGACTTTCGAAAAGAATAACCATTCTTTTTATTTTCATAGATTCAGCCATTATTGCAATTGCCCAGTCATTGTCAGTGTTCAGTATTTCACCCTCAAAGCTTATGGCAGGAGAACATATTACTGGGAGGTAATTTCTTTCAATTAAAAGGTTCAAAAGCTCAGTATTTACCTTTTCCACTCTTCCAGTAAGGTTTCCGGTGAGAAGTTTTATCTTCCCATCCTCTTTTATCAAAATGTCCTTTTTAGGCTTTGCAACCCACAATCTTCCATCAACTCCTGAGAGTCCAACTGCATTCACTCCATTCCTCTGAAGCATTGCAACAACTTTTTTATTAACAAGCCCTGCATAAGCCATCAAAAACACATCCAGTAATTTTTCGTCAGTGTAAACACTTGAAACTTCTGAAGGTGAGACTACTGTTTTTACAGGGATTGACAATTTCTCTGCAATCTGATTTCTCCAGTAACTCGCTCCATGAACAAGGATAATTTTTTCTTTTGAAATTAAAAGGGAAATATCCTTGCAAATTCCTTCCCAGTTGATTGTTCTTCCTCCACCAACTTTAATCAGAAGCATTTTACTCTCCAGATTCAGTCATCCCCGTATTTTCTCAAAAAATCAAGCACATCTTTTTCGTCTGTTTTTCCTGAAACAATGCTTTTAATTATAAGTTGCCTTTTGTTCCCGATTAAATTGGGAGGTAGTGGCTCATACTTACTGGGTCCGAAATTAATCAGAGCATTCAAGTGGATTCCTGCTTTATGGGCAAAACCATTGAAGAGATTGGTTATTAGATTTATTGGAACCTCAATATTGCAAACCTTTGCCACATAGTTCTCTGCCTCTGTGATGAATTTTAAATTGTATTTTGAAATTGTATCTTTTCTTATATTGTAAAGATTGACAAGGAGAGCGCTGAGGGGTGTGATCCCTGTCCTCTCACCAATTCCAAGAAGGGAGGTATCAACCCAGTTAGCCCCTGCCCTCAATGCAGATAGAGCATTACTTATTGAATTTCCAAAATCATTGTGAAAATGGACTT
>JBBIMS010000105.1:1186-6188 GCA_037444285.1 Candidatus Aminicenantota bacterium
ATATCTGTTTTGAATCTCATTCTAAGCTCTCTTATCTTTATTTCAACATCCCAGGGAAGAGCTTTTCCAAGAGTATCGGGAACTCCTATCCTTTCCACATTTAGACTGCTTGCAAGCTCATAAATATCCAATATCAGTTCAAAGGGTTGATGGAAAAAATCTTCTGCAGAAACCCTTGTTTCCAGATTATGGCTCTTTGCAAGAATAATATTTTCCTCGAGATTTCTAATATATTCATCAGGAGTGATTTTAAGGGAGGCTATTCTTTCTGGATCTGCTGTGCAGAGGATATTGACACCATCAACCCCTGATTCAATAGCTTTTTCAATGTCTTCTTTTCTGTTTCTTATATGGGCTAGGACCTTTGTGGGGTTTTGACCTTTAAAACCAATTATCTCCTTTACAATTTCCCCTATTTCCCTTTTCACTGGATTGCTTACCTCAACATAATCAACTCTAATTTTCATCAAGTAATTAAAGATTTCAATGTGTTCTTCGAGTGAGAAATTAGCCTTTGCAAATTGAAGTCCTTCTCTAAGTGTTGAATCAATAATACCTTTAAAGTTTTTTACAATCTCCCATCTCATTTCGATTTGACCTCCTTTAAAATGGGTGAACTCCAATGAATTCAAGTCCTGTTCTTTCAGGGAAACCTGCCATTAAATTCATGCATTGGACAGCATTTCCAGCGGAACCTTTGACAAGATTGTCTATGGCTCCAATCAGTACAAGTCTTGAATTCCTTGCCTCTATTTCAAAACCAATGTCGCAGAAATTTGTTCCCATAACTACTTTTGGCTCCGGGAAGCGGTATAGTCCCTGATTCATTTTCACAAACCTTACAAAGGGCTCATCCCTATACTCCTCCTTTAAAACTTCCCATATTTTCTTCTCATTATATTTTTCCCTTAAGAATGTATGAATTGTGACAAGAATTCCTCTTACCATTTCAACAGCTGTTGCTGATATACATACCGATACATCAGGAGAAAATTCCTTTAGAACCTGCTCTATCTCACCAGTGTGCCTATGACCTGTTGGTTTGTAGGAACGGACTGAACCAGACCTTTCAGGATGATGGGTCGACCACGAAGCTTTACTTCCAGCCTGAGAACTACCCATTTTTGCATCAATAATTATCGGAAAATTTTTGACAATTCCATTTTTTACAAAAGGATAGAGACAGAGAATTGAGACTATAGCCTCACATCCAGGTCCTGCCACATATCGGGCAGATCTTATTTTTTCTCTATTTATTTCTGGAATTCCGTAGACAAATTTTTGGAGTAGTTCTGGAAGCTCATGCTCCTTGCCATACCAGCACTTCCAGTCTTCCGCCTTCTTAAATCTAAAATCTGCTCCGAGATCAATGACCTTCTCAGCAATCTCCATCCACTTTTTCATCTGTTTCATGGACTCTTCATTGGGAAGGGCAAGGAATAGTATGTCACAGGGTTTGACATTGTCAGGACTTGAAAATTTCAAATCTGTAATATCTCTCAAATTGGGGTGTAAAAGGGAAACTGGAATTCCTGAAAAATTCCTGCTTGTAACCTGCTGGATTTTTACTCCTGGATGAAAGAGGAGAATTCTGAGAAGCTCTCCTCCAACATAACCAGAGCCTCCAACGATTGAAACAGTTAGTTTTTTATCAGCCATTTTCAACCTCTTAATCTTTTACTTTTCATTTATAATCTTCAAACAATAGTCAACTATAGCTCCTGAGATGCTAACTCCTGTTGGCTCCTCAGAATTTCTAAACTCCATAGTGTGGTTTACTTCATTGACTTTTAATCCTTCTTCTGTCTCAAATATGTCCACTGCAAGAAGTCCTTCACCTATAGCATCTACAACTCTTTTGCCAATCTCGACAAGTTCCTCTGTCAGAGGGCAATTTTTTGTTTTAGCTCCCCTTGCAGTATTGGTTATCCAGTGCTCTGATTCCCTGTAAACTGCACATATAATCTCTTTTCCTATTATAAATGCTCTTATGTCCCTACCCGGTTTTTTAATGTATTCCTGAATATAGATAGCTTTATGATGAGGATTTCCAAGAACATCCTTATGTTCAAAAAGTGCCTCTAAGGAATCTCTGTCATTAACCTTTGCCAGAAGTCTTCCCCATGAACCAAGGGGAGGTTTTAAAACAACTGGAAACCCTCCAAGCTCCTCAACTGCTTCCAACGCCTTTTCAAGATCAAATACAAGGGCGAATCTTGGAGTTGGAATATTAGCCTTTGAAAGAATAAGGGATGTCAAAAATTTGTCCTCACAGATTCTTGCAACCTTTGAACTATTCAGGACAGGAACTCCAAGAGTTTCAAGAAAGGATATTGCATAGTCTCCTTTAACAGTTGAAACTGATCTTTCGAGAGCAATATCAAAATCAGTTGGAAAATTGAGGGGATCAAAGATCTCCTTTCTTATATCCAAAAGTTTCACATCAACTCCTCTTTTCCATGCTGACTCAAGGATGAGCTTCTCTTCTTTTCTGATTGTTGAATGGAGGAGGGCTATTCTTGTCATTTTCTAAGAAAAATTCTACTCTCCCCAGTCCTCTTCAATCTCAGGAGCTTTTTTGAGAGTGATGGTGTGATCTTCTTTTGATTCAACAACAAGAAGGGTGTTGCAATCAGGGCAGCTGAGAATTTCAGAAATCTGAACATCCTAATTTACCCTTAAATTTGCTTCACAAATAGGGCATGTTCCATTTAATTGCATATCTTGCCTCCTAAAAATATTTTTCCAAGAATTAATTATTTCTTATGGGAATAAAGACCGTCAAATTTTTAAAAAATATTTACTTTTTTTATAAAATTTGTTAAATTTTTAACATGATTACAGTTTCAGAGGTTGTAGAAAGTATAGTGAGGAGGACCCCTTTTTTAGAAGAGGCTCTTGCCCGAGGGATCATTAACCTTTCAGCACTCTCAAGGGAGATAAAGCCAGAAATAGAAAAAGAGCTAATGAAGAAGGTAAGGGAAGGTGCTATTGTAATGGGGTTGAAACGTCTTTCCAATAAGATTAAGAAAATTCATAAAGAGCAAAAGAGCTTTTTCAAGGCTCCCCCTGATCTAATGGTAAGGTCTAATCTGGTTGAAATAACAATTCTCAATTCCGAAACCCTTTTGAACAAGCAGAAAAGATTGCTGGAGCAAATAAAATTTATTCAGAACTATTTTCTCACCTTTACCCAGGGTATTTACGAAACAACAATAATCGTAAGTAAGAATCTTGAAGAAAAACTCTTGAAAATATTTGAGGACGAAAAGATTGTATCCAGATTCGAAAATCTCTCCTCAATAACAATCCAACTTCCTGAAGGCTCAGCTTTAATCCCTGGAATTTACAGCTTTATTCTAAGAGCCCTTGCCTGGGAAGGAATTAATCTTATTGAGGTTGTCTCAACATTCAATGAATTTACAATAATTCTCGAAAACAAAAACACCGATAGAGCATTCTCAATTCTTAAGCGAATTTTTGGTTAAAAGATTTTACTGAACCCTCTCAGAGCTCCAAGAACCTGTTGTTCCATCACCCATGAAATTCCCCTTCATGTCGAAATATGTTCCTATTAAAACATAATCCTTCCAGTCGGCATATGTCAGGGTTATTATATTCCCTGTGTAGGAATAGGATGTGTCCCATGTTCCGTGATAACCCCTGCTGTCTTCAAATGTTCCGGAAAGGTTATCGTTCCCTTTAAGATTGACTGTAAATTCAAAATCCACTGATGTGGAATCAGATTTTGTCATCTTTATTTTCCATGTTCCCCTAACATCCATAATCCTTGCCCTCAGAATATACTCGTCACCATAAAGAACTATTGAGTCCTGGGCAGATTTTCTATATTTATCGTTAATCAAAACCTCAACTGTATGGAGGGGATTTATTGGAACATAAGAGTACTCCACTGTTGAAAGCTCCTTATAAATATATTTCCCAGCCTCAGGAGTGCCGGTTACTCCTTCATCAATAATAACTGTTAAGGTGTAATTTAAAGGTCGGCAACTTAGAAGAACAATTGCAAGGGAAAGCATAACCATTAAAGGGGACAATTTTCTTCTGCCCATTCAGAGTCTCCTTCACATTTTATTTCAGAAAAAGATTATAACTCTTTTTTCTTGAATTTCAAAGATTGGGCAATAAAAATTTTCTGAAAACTTAGGCTTCGACTCTTTAAATTCCAGAAAATTGATTGAAAATTGAAAGCCTATGGGGTAAATTTAAAGGATGATACTAAGAGAAAAATTTTTAACTTCTACAATTCTCCTCCTTATTCTAATTTTTTCCTTTTACTTCAATTTCGAATCGGGAAGAAGAGGATTTTTTCCCCTTGATCAGTCAATAGTTTTTGATGGAAGTTATAGGATTTTAAAGGGGCAAATTCCCTACAGGGACTTTTTGATTCCAGTTGGTCCTGTCCCTTTTTACATCCATTCATTATTTTTTAAGATCTTTGGGGTTAAATATTCCAGTTACCTTCTGGGTTCATCATTTATAAATCTCCTCGCAACAATTTTAAGCTTCTTTATAATATATTTAATTTTTCCCTCAAAGAAATGGTTATCCTTGTTTGGAGCTTTCCTCACAGCAATATGGTTCTACCCCCCATCTGGAACTCCTTATCTTGAGCAAACCTCTTTCTTTATGTCATTTTGTGGAATACTTTTCCTTCTATTGGGTCTTTCTTCAAGAATTCTCTTAATATTTCTTTCAGGCTTTTTTTCTTTTCTTTCAATACTGAGCAAGCAGAATGCAGGCTTTTCTGTTTTGCCTGTTTATTTTCTCCTTATAGTCTCATATAGCATGCCTGAGATCAAAAAAATTATGCCCTGGCAGTTCATTTCGATGGCACCTTATGTGGTTACCCTGCTGGTTGTGGCAGGTGTTATAGGGAGGGTCCGGTTCCCTGCCGCAATGGGAATCCCCTATGAACGGGAATGATTGTTGTTAGATTGTTTTTAACAGATTTTAAAAAAGAGGAGGATTGTTTTTATTG
>JBBIMS010000106.1:0-6155 GCA_037444285.1 Candidatus Aminicenantota bacterium
GGGTCTTCTACTCCCGAAAATCTACCCATTTTTGAACACCCTCTTTATTTTTATTTATAGGATACTTCTTATCTTTATGGGTAGCTCTTCTATGAAGGAACCCTGCGTGAATACTGGATGAACACATACAACCATTCCATTTTTTATTCTTGCAGGGGAGAAAGAATTCTTTAAAATTGAAAATAAATCTCCATTTTTATCAAAAACACTAATTGCATTGCTGTGAAATATAAAAACAGTCCCATTCTCGGAGACTTCAAAGCCGGCTATTTCTCGATTCCTGATTTGTATGCTCCCTTTCTTTACAACAATTTCCTCTTTCCCATATCTTTTAATTTCTTTCTTGAGAACTTTGTCCTCAATAGATTTATCCCACAAAAGCTTCCCATCCTTTCTGTATTTTTTAATCCTCTTTTTTAAGGGATATAAAATATATAGATTGTTTTCTTTATCTACTCTAACTTTATAAATATTATTTATGACAAATTCTTTTCTATCCTTTATCTTCTCAAGATCTTCCTTTATGAGAGAGCGGATCTTTTTACCTGTTCTCTCATCATAAACTGTTACAAGGGTGTCCTCTTTGAAATCAGGAGCAGCAACAAATACCTCCCCTCTCTCATTCACTGTAAATATCTGTGATCCAAGAAAGGGCATAACAGGGATGAAAGGTAAAATTGTGTGAAAAGAGGAGAGGTATTTTCCCGATTTATCAAAAATCTTAATCCCTCCCCAGGCAGTGTCCAATACATAGAGCTTATTACCCTTCTCTTCTATGTGAACAGGCTTCTCCAGCTCTCCAGGACCCTGCCCCTTTGAGGAGATGGTTTGAATTAGCTTCCCTGTTTGAAGATCTACTTTCAGAATGGTTCCGTATTTATTGTCAATAATATACAAATAAAAATCATCAAAATCAAAACTCCAGATCCATTTGACAAATATCTCATTTTCCATCTTCTTACCGAGATTGTTTTTTCTTTCAAGGGTGAATATATCAACAGGGAAAAGTTCAGTTGCAGAAAATAGAAAAAGAAATATTAGATGAATTATTCTCATTTTCCCTCCTCTTTAAAATCAATTTCAAGGATAAACTCCTTTTGGGGAATGCTAATAGCAAGATCCAATTCGTCATTATAATCAACATAAAAGGATGAAGAAGTTTTTATTGTGGAGAATCTCTTGATAAGCTCTGAAAGATTTGCCCAGAAGGAAAATATGAAAATATGATTTTCAGATTTTTCTTTATTTATTTTTTCAAAGATTTTATCCAGCTGGCAAGGGAGGCATTCTCCATGAATTAGAATAACTTTTCCTTCTATTTTCTCGATCATCTCTTCTTTATTTGAGACAATATTTAATAGTTTTACTCCTCCCTCTTTTAATCTTGAAGAAACTTTATTTTTGATTATCTCAGGATTTAAGAGAAGATTACTGTATTGAAAATCTGGATTGAGATTCTTCTCAATCAGAAAAAGCATCTCATCAAGCTTTAAAATAGGAGAGAAGTAAAGGAGTTTCTCCCTGAACAAAATAAAGAAATTCTTGAGATCGGGTTTATTTTTACAAATAATTTTTCTTTTTATGAAAGAATGTGAGAAATCGATTCTTTGATTAACTCTAAATTTCTTTGAAAAGAATGAATAAATATTAATTTTATCAGAATATCTCAATCTTATTTTCTCTACAACCTCCAGCTGATTGAGCAAAGGATAATCATTGAATACAAAAACGCACCACAAGCTATTTCCCGAGTTTACATCTATCAATTCAAGCAATTTCCCTGGCTTTGAGTTGTATCCACAATCAATATAAACAGTTGGTCTATAAAATTTTAAAAAAATAAAAACAAAAATCATAAGAAAAAGGAGTAAGTTGATTTTCCATAGAAAAGGGATTCTATTAAAACCGAAAAAAATCTTTCTCATTAAATTCATCCTCTTCCCATGATTTAAAGTTTAATTTTTTTAAAATTTCTGTCAAGAGTATTTTATTTTTGGAAAGGTAACTTTATTTTTTGGAAAGGGGCTTTATTTTTGTTAAAAAAGTCTCAAATTCTTTCCTGATAATGGATGGAGTTATTCCGAAAAGGGAACGGAATCCTTTTGTAAAGGAACGATGATAAGAATGAAGGTAAGGAAGAATTTTCAAATAGAAATTTTTGAGACAATGAATATAATTTCATATAGATCTTTTGCGATGCAATAAAATTTTTATCAATTTTTTAAAACTTAAAGCTTAAATTTTATTAAAACTCCCTGCTAAAAGATTTTTTCATTTTTAAATTATAAAATCAATAAATATCCCTAAAAATTTAAGAATCATTTTTAAATTTAAATTATCCCTGACAATTTCTCTGTAATTTCTGTTGGCGGAAACGCAATCAAACAATGCTCGTTGGAGTTTTTTATCATTTTTTGCCAGATCGACCACATATGGCATAAACTTAGTATTACTGAAAAAAATAGCCAGTTTTCTCACCAGTTTCGCATAGGGGAGGTCTTCAAGAACATCTCTACACTCTTTATAAAACTTCTCAAAAGCTTTTTTCGATATTCCTTCCCTCATCATGGTTCGAGCAGAGCCAATTCCAGTGAGGAGCCCTGCATTAACTCCTTTCCCTTTAAATGGTCGAACGAGACCAGCTGAATCTCCAATAATTACATATCTGTCACCATAAATCCCTTTAGCAGTGGATATGGGAAATTTCCCTTTAAAATATGTCAGTTCTTTTTCAACCCTCTTTTCCTCAGGTGGAACAATATTTTTGACAGGTGGGTAGCAAAGGAACTTATCCATGGAAGAGGAGGTTATTTTCTTACCTGCTATGTTTATTGTTAGATGATTTCCCTTTGGAGTAATGGCTCCAAATTCTATTTCTCTGATGGAGGGAAGAAAGGCATGAATTCTATTCCCAAATCTTTCCATTAGTTCCTTTTCAGGATGAACCTTTGTTACAATTGAGTCTAAATATTCAGGCTGTCTATATTGGGTGCATCTTTCAAAAATTCTTATGCTACCATCGTCAAGCCCAAAAGCTCCCACAACCACATCAGCCTTTGTGTTTTTGTTTTCAGAATATACAATTACTCCATCCCTTTGGAATTCAAGATCCACCATTCGAGCATTAATGACTTTAATCCCCTTTTTTATTACCTGATTTATAAGATACTCATCAAATTTTATTCTTCTAATTGCATAGGAAGGTTCCCCCTCTCCATCAAGGATAATACTGTTTTGGTCAGAATGAAGAACATATCCATATATAATTCTTTGAACGAGATGAAAAGGGAATTCTATCTCGAGTTCTTTCTCTAGAATATTTTTTATGGGAGGAGAGAGCACACCTGCACATTGATTGAACTGTCTCTCCTTTTCAAAGGTCTTCCCTTCATATATGACTATGTTCAGCTTAATTCCATTTTTCATTGAGAGATTATGAAGTTTCAGAGCACATCCACAACCTGCAGGCCCTCCACCTATTATTACTACAGTTGAACCATTCCTGAGGGGGCCAAGATTTTCATGGGACATTTTCTTTCTCTCTTTTTAAATATTTTTTCAATTTCTCTTTTATATTTTTTAAAATGATAGTAAAGCCTGCAAATGGCATGTAAAGAAGAAGGAAGGGGTTCATGGATCTAAGGAAAATCTTTCTGTATTCAATATTTCCTGTAAACATGTTCCAGAGAATATCTCTCAGAATGTTGGAAGGGAAACGGGCTGTGCTGGCAATTTTAAGATGGCTCTCAACCAAAAAGCTTACACGAGAAATAAGATCATTCAAGAAGAAAAGGACTCTTCCAAAGCGATTATCAACAATGATTCTTCTTGCCCTCTTCCAGTATCCTTTTTTAAAATCTCTCTCTGATATCCCGATATTGATGGCAGTCTCTGCAGCCAGACTGGCTGTGATAAGGGCTGATTCAATCCCGTTTTTATAATATCTTGAACAACTTGCATCTCCAATAATAACAAATCTATTCGTGTATGGTTTTTTAGCCGTAGTTATCGCAATTCTTGGAAGACAATGGCAATGCTGGGGTGGAAGAGAGAAATCTTCAGGAAGAAGTTTCCTCATAAAGTCTGTTCTTAAAAAATTTTCCATTGTAGAGAAGGTTAAGTCCTTTTTCCCTACCAGTGTAATTGTGATGTAATCCCCTTTTGGAACTATGGCTGAGAACCTCAAACCTTTCAAACCAAGATTCAATATATAGATGAAATTTTTAAATTTTTCTCTTACAAATTCTGAACCGAGCTTAAGCTCTGTCTGACATGTTTTAATAACTTTTGGTGGTTTATAACCAAATCCCATTTCCTTGACCTTTGTAAGGAGATCTGTATTTAGTCCAAAAGCTCCCACAACCAGATCTCCATCAAAATTCCCATCTTCAGTTTTAACCTTTATTTTCTCTTCAGGTCTGGATGGGATTTCGATGGAAGCAACTCTTTTATAGTGAACTTTTGCACCCATTTTAATTGCCTCTTTAAGCAAAAAGTCGTCAAAACTAATGTTTTGAGTAATATTTGAGAAGAGAGGGCCATTTCCTCTGAAGACCGTAACTACCTTCCTTTGACGAAGAGGATGCCTGAGAATGAGCTCTCCTTTCCTTGTGAGCATGCAATATCCTTCAACTGAGGATTGGGCAATTTCCGTAGGCAGAAAGATACCAATTTTTTTCATCCTCTCTATAAGGGTTTCGGAAAGAACGCCTGCACAAAAGTTACAGCCGGGAGGACCACTTTTTAAAAAATATTTCCCTTCAAAAATATTTAGATCAAAAGTCAATTTTTTTTCTTTTGCAAGTGTTAATAGATAGTACGCAAAGAAAGCACCTGCTGGTCCCCCTCCAATAACTATTATCCTCGACTTATTTAAAAGCTTTATGGAATTCATTTATTTAATTAAAATACCTTATAAATTTTAGCATTTATGAAAGGAGAGAGCAATTTTAAAAGGAAAGGGGTTCAAAACCTTTGTCTTTTAGCAATTTATTATAAAGGGAGAGAGTATTTTCAATCATAATTTCTACAGAAAAAAGTCTCTTTACTCTTTGATAACCCCTTTCCCCCATTTGAATCAGAAGATTCCTGTTGCTGTATAGATGATAAATTGCGCTGGCAAGAGCTGATGGAGCCCTTGGAGGAACAAGAATACCATTAACACCATCCTCAACAGCTTCTGGTATCCCACCTGTTCTTGTTGCAACGATTGGGAGTTTAGAAGCCATAGCATCGAGAAGGGATGTGCATAAACCCTCTAAGTAAGAGGAAAGAACGAATAAATCAATTGCCTTTAGAAGATAGGGAATATCATTTCTAAATCCGAGAAATTTCACAATATCATCAACTTCAAGCTCCTTGGTTTTTGATACGAGGAAATCTTTTAACTCACCATCCCCTATGACAAGAATCTCAATATTAGCTCCTTTTTCTTTCAAAATCTTTGCTGCCTCAATGAGGTAAATATGCCCTTTATGATGGGCTAAGTGGGCTACAATTCCCGCAATAAATTTATCCCTACTCAATCCTAATTTTTCCTTCCATTCCTCCTTTGTCCCTTCAATCTGAAATTTGCTAAGATCTGTTCCCTCATATATGGTGTATATCTTTGATTCAGGTATCCCATCTTTGATCAATACCTCCTTTACTCCATTTGAAACTGCAATTACAGCTGAGACAAGTTTATCATATTTCCATTTTCTGAAGGGATTCCCTTTGACTGAAAAATCAACCTTTCTGGCAGAAATTTTAATGGGAACTGGTTGGAGGAGCGAGGCTAAAATTCCCAATGTTGCTGAGTGGGAATCGTGGAAATGCAGAATTCTTGCTTTTTTCCTCTTCAAGATTTTTGATATTTTGAAAATGGAGAGAGGATCAAACTCGAAGGTCATTTTTAATGGGAAAACCTCAATTCCCGCATCCTTTGCCTTTTGCCAGAGGGGGGAACCTTTCTGGCATATCAAAGAAACTTCGAAGCCTTCTTCTTTTAACCCTCTGGTAAGATAAAGAGCCTGTGATTGTCCTCCTCTCCAGCCTCTTCCGCAATCTATATGAACAATCATTTCTTTCTTTGAAGTTCCAGCAATTTTGCAAATTTTAAAAAGACATAATATGATGAGAAAAAAGAAATTATAAGCCCCTGAACTCCATCGAGA
>JBBIMS010000107.1:0-6140 GCA_037444285.1 Candidatus Aminicenantota bacterium
TCCCTTGCTGTTTTAAGAACAGCTCTCGATGCGGTTAGAACATATTCAACAGCATCTTTAAGCCTCCACCAGCCACCCTTCCAGGGAGATGGGTAGAAAGCAGATATTGTGAGATCTTTGTATTCTTCAGGGAAATCCCGAACTGTATAGAAGCGAGGAGTAGCATATCTGTAAAGGGCTGTCTCAGTCAATATTGAGATTATATTGTGGGAATCAACAACCTGAGTTACATAGCCCGGATACCATGTGTCAAAATGAACCCTTGAAATAGCCCCTTCTTTTCCTTCTTTGTCAAATTCTGCTCCCATTCTTGAGCCTATCAAATTTTGCCATCTGATTATAATGGGGTGAACATTTGGATTTGTGGGTTCTGAATTTGGTGGAATCCAGATCCTCGCAGGGAAGGGTGCTGTTTGATGGTGGTTTACAAGGATCTGGGGGAACCATTCATGATGGAGGAGTTTGCTCAAATTTTGTATTTCTACAGTGTTTGCCATATAGGAATCACGGTTGTTGTCATGTCCCACATATTTGTGGTAAAGCCATGGAAGAGGAGAGACTTCAAAAGGTGTTCCAAGATTTCTTTTGTACCAATCTGCAACCATTGTCATACCATCGGGATTTGGAAATACAACAAGGGTAATTACATTATCTCTTATGGATGAGATATCTGGATCTTCAGAGCTGACAAGCTGGTATATTAGCTCAATGTTATGCTGGGCGGGCGCACATTCTGTAGCATGAAGACCACCATCTATGTAAACAATTGCTTTCCATTACTTTGCAAGCTTTTTTGCCTCTTCAGGTGAAACCTCACAGAGGGAAAGCCTCCTTGCTATTTCCTTGTATCTTTCAATTTTCTTAATGTTCTCTTCGGAAGAAACAACAGCATAAAACATATCCCTCCCAAGGGTCGATTTCCCCATATTTAGAAGAACCATTCTATCTGTGGACTCATCCAGCACTTTCAAATATTTTGTTGCTTCTTCATAGGAAGCAAGGAAATAATCTTCACCAACTTCATGACCAAGAATATCCTTTGGCTTTGGAACAGTTGCAGAGAAAAGCTGAAAAGAAAAAATAAGAATTGCAAAAAAAGAAATAGCCTTTAAATATCTATCCATCTTCTCCTCCGTATTTTTTTACGCTAATATTCAAATCAAAGTTATAGAACTTTAAAGTCTTAATGTCAATAGATTTATATTTTTTTATTATCGAAAAACTGTTAAAATTAAAAAATGGGAATAAAGAAATGTCCTCTATGTAATGGTTATCTTGAGGAGATAGAAGTTGAGAATAAGTATGGATTAAAGATGAGAATTGACAAATGCCCATCGGGTTGCGGATTCTGGTTTGACCAGTTTGAAATTTATCAAATGAGTTTAAAAGGGGCAGAAAAACTCGTGGAAGGTTTGCCCTCAAAGAATCCTCAAGAAAAGGATAAACTCCCTTGTCCAGTATGCCAGATTCCAATGGTAAAGATGAAACTAACTTATTTTTCAGAGGAAGTGACTTTTGATTATTGTAAAGGTTGCTCAGGAGTTTGGGTTGATAGGGAAAGGCTTTTAAAATATAAAAGCTTGCAGGAAGAGAAAGGAAGAAAAGCGTATATTAGTTTGCTAAAAGGGGAGGAATCCGACTACCTTAGGTCTGGGAAGGAAGAAAAGGGTGGTAATTCCATCATTGATTTTCTCTTAAAAATACTCTGACTTTAAAAGCTTTTCCAGAAAGCATTAAAGGAGTGTTGAAAAATTTCGACAATTATGGTAAAAATTTAATTATGAGACTATCAAAGAATGAGATTGATTTTTTGGCATTTGAAATAGTAAAAACTTTATTAAAGGAAAAAAAGATCACAACCACGGAAAGAGATACTCTTGTGGAGAACATTGCGAAGGTTTTAACAGATGACTTTTCCCAGGAGGACAAGCTGGATGAGGAGGTGAGGGAGATACTGAATAAGTATTCAGAGGAAATTCGAAAGGGGAACATTGAATATCAGACAATATTCAGGATGATCAAGCAAAGGCTTGCTAAGGAAAGGAAGATAGTCCTATGACTCAAAGGCTTTCAAAGGAAAAAATCAACTATCTTGCAAAGCTTATAACAAATTTTCTTCTTACTGACAATAATGTTGATTTACTGGAAGAGATAGGAGAAATAAGACATACAATAGTCAGAACAATTGAAGCTGTTCTTGCTGAGTTCGAAAAAGTCTCTCAGTCAGCGATAAAGAAGATAGAGTCTCAGAAAAAAGCAGTTGTTGAAGGAAGCAGGGAATGGGAGATCCTTTACAGAAAATATTACAATGAGGAACTCTCAAAGCTCCCCAAAATCTGGGATTAGTGAATGGATACTGTTGATGTAGAAGAGAGGGTCAGATACGCAGAGACAGATCAGATGGGCGTAGCCCATCATTCTTCCTATTTCCTCTGGTTTGAGATCGGAAGAACTGAGTTTTGCCGAAGGAAAGGACTTCCCTATTCTGAAATTGAGAAAAGGGGTTTTTATTTAGTGGTTGTTGAAGTGTACTGTAGGTATAGAAAACCTCTATTTTATGACAAGAGATTTAAGATAAGAACAAAACTTGAGGAGATAAATGGAAGAAGGGTAAAATTTTCCTATCAGCTCCTTTCTGAAGATGAAAAAATCTATGCAGAGGGATATTCAATACATGTTGCCACTGATAAAAACGGAAAGGTTGTAGGAATTCCTGAAGATATAATTTCGATTCTTAAGAGTTAAGTTTTTTAAAAGTTATACTTTGCTTTAACAAAAAATTCGTCCATATCCTTCAGCCTTCCGAAATTAGTGGAGCCTTTCTCATTTATTGATCTTACTCCAATTATGAGTAAAGTGTTTTCAAAGGGTCTGTATTCAAGGGATGGATAGTAAATAATTGCATAGTTCTTTTTATCCTTGTGTTCAATTGCTCCTGAAATGGGAATGAGCTTGAGTTTATCGTTGAATAGCTTCCATTCAAGTTGCATTGTTAAATAATCCTCAAGGTTCTTTTTGCCCCTTTCGTGGACAAACCCATGGACAAACTGGGTATTTAAATAGATTCCATTTTTGAAGGTGTAATCAATTCCAATGGTGTATTTAAGGTAAGGGCTATCACTGAGAGCGGTTGACTCAACTGTATAAAGCCCCAGGTAAGATGTCCTAAGTTTGACCTCCTCAGGGAAGAAAAGCCCTGCTTCTCCCCAAATTCCAATGTCTCCAATTGAACCAGAGAAATCAGCCCCTAAAACTTTCATCCTCGGATATATTAGATTTGCAACAACATCAATTTCTTTTGCGAATGTTATATTCTCTATCCTTAAGTAATTCAAGGTTGGAAGATCATCTCTACCATAAAGATAGCTCAGAGAAAGGTCATAACCAGCGATATTTGTAGAGATTTTAAGCCCTGCAATCATATTCTCTTCAAGGTTATTCTCTGGCATTATGATTCTGTCATTGACATTTCTGAGTTTGTAATCTTTTCCAAACTCCATAATTTGAAAAGGAGGTATCAGCACAGAAGACCATTGAGGAAGGGGAAGAACAGCTGGAGTAAAATTGGGAACAAAGACCCCCTGAATTGTAAAATTCTTAAAATAATATGTAGCTTTTATTCCGTCTGAGCCAAGATGTCTTCCCATATCCCATATATCTTCGAAATCGTCAGGATTAATATTATCTGTTGGGTTGATTTTATCAGCAGCCCCCCATGCAATTCTCTGCCTTCCTATCCTTATGTCAAGGTTTTTTGTTAAAAATCCGTAAATATCAAGATAAGCCTCTCTGATCTCAAAATCAACGGGTGAAATTTTGTTTTTTGAGAACAGGTCTGAGCTTGTGGAGACTGATTGAAATCCAAGGGACCTTACCCATATATCACTGAAAAACTTAGAGTTCTCAGATGTCCTGTACTCACTCTGCAAATCGAGCCTGTATTCTTTAAAGGAGAAATCACCAGTTCTTGTAAAAAATCTGTGATCCAATTGAAGATAACCACTCCATTTTAAGCCATTCTCTGGTTCTTCTGCAAAGATCAAGGATAGAGATAAAAGAGTGATAAAGGGAATAAATGCTCTTTTCATTTTTTCCTCCTATCTCATAAGGTATCTCTCAGTGAAAAATTCATCAGATAAGTTGGAATCAAGTTTTATCTCTATTGTTTCCATAATAGACTTCCTTCCTTCCTTTAAATTTTCCATTTGAAGTTCCTTAGAAATCCAGTAATTTCCAATTTTCTCTATTTTTCCCATTGTTATGATCTTGTAAAGCCTTTCTCCTTTATCGTAAAGTTCAACCTTTGAAGGATAGAAATTGTCACTCCTAACCCACATTATCATTTTTGAATACTGGGTCTTTGTTTCCTGCTTTGGTTTGAGAAGAAGAACATACTCATTTCCTTCCTTTCTGAGGAGTTCTGGAATCCATCCTTCAGAGTATCTTTTAGCTTCCATGTCCTCATAGGTAAAATCAGTCCCTGCAAACTTTGTGTTTTTTATATGGGAAGCTATTCTCCTTGTTTTTCCAAAGGCAGGAAGGTAGAGATACATAACTTCATTGGGAAGAGAGAGAAAACCAATTCCCTTATGTTCTGCAGGGGAGAGGAATTTCACAAGCCTTCGGTCACTCCCTTTTTGAAGTATTATCATTTCCCTTTCCTCTTTCCTTCCTTTTTTATCAACAATTGTAAGTTTGACTCTTGAATCCTTGTCCTTAGGTGCATTGAGGGTATCATCTACCTTCTCAAGAATCTTTCCTGGACTCATTTCTTGTTCCATGGGATAGCTCGAAAAAGAGAGAATTAAGATTCCCGTTAAAATCAATCTAAGAATCTTCATTTTTTACCTCCATTTAAAGTTTTTTTATTTCTAATTATTTTCACCTTTGTAATTAGCAAGATTGCTGGAAGTAAAGTTAAAGCGCCAATCCCTGAACTTAACATGGTAATTGCTACCAGTAATCCGAATCTTCTCAAAGGTATCAGATTTGCAAAAATTAGAACGAGAAATCCGAGAGCTACAGTAATCATGTTTGTTGTTATTCCTTTTCCAGTAGTTGTAAGGGTAGAGTAGAGGGCATTGAGCTCATCATTGGATTTTTGAATTTCATGTCTGTATCTGTTGAGGAAGTGAATAGAGTAGTCAATTCCTATTCCTATTGAGACACTTCCCACAAGCACAGTTGCAATATCAAGAGGAATATTTGCAAACCCCATAACACCAAAAATAATGAAAAGAGTAAAAATAATTGGGACAATACCTGTAAGACCACCCTTAAAGGAACCAATGAGGACAACCACACATAGAAAAACAAGAACAATTGCAATGGAAAGACTTGTGATCTGGCTCTTTAAGAGGGAGTTATCTAAATGGGTGTATACCAAGGGCATGCCAGTGAAAGAAAAAATTATTTCAGGACCACTTTCCTTTGCAATACATTCTTCAACAACCTTTATTAGTTTATTCATCTCTTCAATATCAAGATTGGGAATTGTTGCCTGTATAAGAGCTTCTGTTTTTTCATGATTTAGAAGTTGTTCCACAACATCCTCTCCCTCTATCAGGAATAGAAGATTCTGAACCTTTTCCTTTGTATCAGGAATTCTCCTTCCCTCTCCCATCAGCTCATTCATTTCTTCGATATAATCCACAATTGAATGGGAGTTGGAAACCCAGTTTATTCTGTTGAGGGATTCCTGTAGGTTCTTCATTTTTTGAAGGATTTCAGGAGACTGGATATCACCTTTTACAAGAATGTGAAGGGGAACGGAGCCACCAAATTTTTCTTCAAGGATCTTTTCACTCTTCTGGATGAGACTATCTCTGTCAAAATAGCTTACAAGATTTGATTTTCTGTGGATGTGGGAGGCTCCAAAAATTGAGAGGATAATAATACCAGAGAAGAGAATAAGGGTTATTTTTTCTTTCTTTAGAATCCAGTATGTTACTCCTTCAAGTTTGTCAAGAATTTTGAATCTCTCAGTAAAAGAGTGTTTTTTTACCTTTATCAATGAGTAGATTAAAGGAATTATTGTGATTGAAAGAATAAGAGCTATTATTACTCCGAGGGCGGAGAAAATGCCAAATTCCCTTATTGCTGTTAGGTATGAGCCAAATGTAAAGGATAGAAAACCTGCA
>JBBIMS010000108.1:0-6118 GCA_037444285.1 Candidatus Aminicenantota bacterium
AGCAGTCATAACCATAATTCTTGTTATCAGCGTAAGGATAATGGCCAAAAGAAATAAGGAAAGGATAAGAAGGGGAAAAATCTGATTTGAAAAGGAACTCAATGAGGCACCCTTCAGAATTATATATCTGATTGATTTTATGTAGTATCTTGCAGGAACCAAATATGTAATAACTTGAATGATTTTTGGCATATTCTCAATGGGAAAAATGAAACCAGAAAGAAGGATTGAAGGAAGAAGGGAAGTAAGAATTGCGAGGAGAAAAGCAGTTCTCTGGGTTTCTGCAATTGTTGATATCAAAAACCCCATGAGTAAAGTGCAGGAAATGTAGAGGCAGGTCGAAAGAAAAAGAAGAGAGTAACTTCCTCTGATTTCAATTCCAAACAATAATTTTGCAAAAAGAATAATTATGGTTGTAGCCAATAGAGAAATAATTATATAAGGAATTATTTTGCCAACCGCAAACTCGAGGGAGTTCAAAGGGGTAACATAAAGTTGTTCAAGAGTCCCTCTTTCCTTTTCTCTCACAACTGAAAGAGATGTAGATAGAACAGTTGTTATCATCAATATAAAGCCAATTAAGCCAGGAATTAGAAAATTTGTTGTCTTTAACTCCTGATTGTAATAGATTCTCAGAGAGACACCGGACAATTCTCTTTTTAAAAATAAATTCCTCCTCCTTAAAAGAAATTTCTGATTGTAGTAATTTATATAGGCATTAAGATAGCCAAGAACAACTGCCCCTTTATTTGAATTGGATCCATCTATAAAACATTGTATATAAACATTTTCCATTTTTTCCATGGATCTCTTGAAACCCTCAGGAATAACAAGCAAAAAACTAATCTTTCCTTTTTGAAGAAGGGCAATGCCTTCCCCGTAGTCATTTAGATAACTTTTAAGCTTCAAATACTCAGAGAACCTCAGGGAATTCACAAAATCCCTGCTAAGTTCACTCCTGTCAAAGTCAATCACACCAAAGGAAACATTTTTAATATCAAAGTTTAAAGCATATCCATAGAGAATCAATAAAATTGCGGGGATGAATAGAAGGGAGAACATAAACCTCCAGTCCCTTTTCAACTGTATTAATTCCTTCTTTGAGACAGCAAAAATTGATCTAAGCACGATAAATCTCTTCTTTAACAGTCTGAACAAAAACCTCCTCAAGGGTCGGCAAAACCCTGTCCGATGAAAAAATCTGGATTCCTTCTCTCCTCAATATGGAAACAATTTTTTCCAGTTCATTGTAACCATTACTTATAACCCTCAGCTTCTTCCCTACAATTGAAACATTCTCCCATCCCTCTTTCTCCAACAAGGACAGGGAGTTAAACAATTGAGAACACTCTATTTCATAAACTTCCCTTCCTCTGAGGGTTTCTTTTAAACTTTGGGGAGAGCCCATCCTTCCTATTTTCCCATTATTTATGAAAGCCACCTTCTGACAGTTTTCTGCCTCCTCAACAAAATGAGTTGTCACGAAAAATGTAAGTCCTTTTTTGAAAGGGAATATATCATTTCCCAGAATTTTCTTCTTGAAAGTGGATCAACACCACTTGTTGGTTCGTCAAGGAAAACAATTTCTGGCTCATGAATTAATGCTAAACCGAAGGCAAGCCTTTGCTTGTAAGCTCCTGATAGTTCTGAAGTCTTGACCCTTTCCATCCCTTCAAGACCAGCAATTTCAAGTATCCATCTCTTCCTTTCCTTAGCTTTTTCCCTTGAAATCTCATAAATTCCTGAATAAAAATTTATATTTTCCTCAACGGTTAAATCATTGTAAAGGGAAAATTTCTGGGACATATAACCAATTTTTTTCCTTATTTTTTCAGGGTTTTTCCACACATCCTCTCCATCGACATATACCTTCCCTGAAGTTGGCTTTAAAATGCCACATATCATCCTTATTGTTGTTGATTTTCCAGCTCCATTAGGACCTAAAAATCCAAAGACTTCCCCCCTTGATATGGAAAAAGTTATCCTATCTACTGCGACAAATTTACCAAACTTCTTTGTCAGGTTTAAGCACTCAATTATACTGCTCACCTTTTTTCTCCTTTAAAATTGAAACAAAGAAATCCTCAAGGGAGAGGGGGCTGACCCGCAACTGAACAATTTCTATATCATTCTCTTCCAAAATTTTTTCAGCCTTCCTTTTAAGCTCTTCTAAATTATCTGCAATTATTTTTACTTTATTACCTGAAATAGATAGCTCCTCTGATTGAATATGGGGTTTTAACAGCTCAAAAGCTTTTAAAGGCTGAGATAGAGTTATTTCGAGAACTTTTCTCCCGCTCCTCTCCTTTACAAATTCAGGGTCTCCCGAATACAAAATCTCTCCTTTATACATAATAGCTATTCTGTTGCATCTCTCAGCTTCTTCAATATAAGATGTGCTTAGAATTATTGTTAAACCTCTTCTGGACAATTGAAATATAATTTTCCATATTTCCATCCTTGATACAGGATCAATTCCCAGGGTTGGTTCATCAAGGATGAATATCTCAGGCTCATGAATCAATGTGCAAGCAAGAGCAAGTTTCTTTTTCATTCCTCCCGACAATTTCTCTGCAAGTCTTTTTCTGAAGGGAGTCAAATTTGTAAATTCTAAAATTCTCTCCCTCCTCTCCTTCCAGTCTTTAACTCTGTAAATTTCTCCAAAAAACTCAATATTTTCATCAACAGTCAGGTCTTCATAAAGATTAAATTCCTGAGCGAGATAACCAATTTTTTTCTTTATAAAATTAAACTCTTCCCTTAATTTCTTTCCCAGTAGGATTATCTCCCCCCTTTCAAAGTTTAGTAAACCAGAAATGGTCTTCAATAAAGTAGATTTTCCAGAGCCATCAGGACCGAGAATTCCAAAAATGATGCCTCTTTCTATTTCAAGATTTAAATTCTTTAGTGCTGATAAATCTCCATATCTTTTTTCTAATTTTTTTATCTCAACTGCAAGCTCCATTGAGATTCTATTTTACTTTTATAAAAGCATCTGCTGGCATTCCAATTTTGAAAATACCTTCTCTATTTTCCACTTCAATTTTAGTTTTAAATACAAGTTTTGTCCTCTCGTCCTCAGTCTGAATCTGTTTCGGGGTAAACTCTGCCTCAGGAGAGATGTAAACAATCTTCCCCTCAAATTTTCTTTCTGGAAATGAATCAACCCTAACTTCTGCAATCCCACCAATTTTTATTAATCCTATTTCCCTTTCAGGGATATAAACATAAATATAAACCTTTTCAGTGTTAACTATTTTAACTATGGGAGTCCCCGCAGTTACCATCTCTCCCCTCTCTCTAAATTTCACTGAAACAATCCCGTCAATGGGCGCATAAATCTTGCAATCCTTTATTTTATTTTCTATGGCTTCAAGACTCGCCATTGCCTCCTTAAGCTTTGCCTTAGCCAGTTCAATCTCCTCCTCCCTTGCTCCCTTTTTCAGTTTTTTGAGATTTTCTTCGCTCTGCTTGAACTGAGCCAGGGCAAATTCATATTTGGTCTTCGCATCTTCCCACTGCTTCTCTGTTATGCTTTTCTCCTCAAGGAGCCTTTTTGCTCTATTAAAATCCCTTTCTGCATTCCTGAGATTAGCCTCTGCCTGTTTAAGCAACTCCTCCGCTACTCTAATATCTTCCCTTCTTGCACCTCTCTCCAAGAGTTTTAAATTTGCAGAGGCAGATTCAACAACTGCCTCAATTTGCTTTTTCTGTATCTCATAATCCAAGGAATCAATCACTGCAATTATATCATTTTCCTTAACCCTATCTCCCTCATCTACATAAATTTCCTTTATTCTTCCCGGTAATTTCGAAGAAACCTCAACTTCTTTCCCTTCAATAATTCCAGAAAGTTTAATATGGGAACCTCTTCTTTCAGAACAGGAAAGGACTAAAAGAAGAAAAATACCAAAAATAGCAATTCTTTTCATAAGTTAAGAATATTCATTTTAGAAAAGGGAGTCAAGTTAAAAAATTTCCTCTAAAAGATTCTGAAAAGAATAAAATGGCTCAGGAAAATAATTCTGGCTCATGTTCCAATCCCTTTCAAAAGACTTGAAAATTGATTTTTTAATTAATAAAATTAGGATGGAAAATGTTGAAAGAGGAGAGAATGGTTTAGTTTGTAAAAAAGGAAATAATTAAGGAGGTATTATAGATGTCTGTACAAAAAACATTAAAGGTAAAGGAAAGATTGGCAGAGCTTGTCCCCAAATGGAGGGAGGAAAGGACAAAACTTGTAAAGGAACTTGGAGACAAACCCATTGACAAGGTTACAGTGGAGCAAGCTCTGGGAGGTATGAGGGATGTAAAAATACTCCCTTGCGAGACATCTTATCTTGATCCCATTGAAGGTATTCGTTTCCGGGGGATGACAATTCCTGAGGTAAGGGAGAAACTTCCAAGACCTGCTCCAGGGGATGAGCCCTATCCAACAGGCCTCTGGTATTTACTCCTTACAGGAGAGCTTCCAACAAAGGATGATGTTCTCGAGCTCGAGGAGGAGATAAAGAAGAGGCAGGAAGTTCCAAAATATGTCTTTGATGTTATCAATGCTCTACCGAAAGACACTCACCCCATGACTCAGATTTCCATGGGAGTTCTCGCAATGCAGAGAGAATCTGTGTTCGTTAAACGCTACAACGAAGGAATGAAGCGAGAGGAACACTGGGCTGCAACATTTGAGGATTCCCTAACTCTCCTTGCAAGAATGCCAGTTGTTGCAGGTTATATCTACAGAAGGACATACAAGGACGGTAAATTTATTCCTCCTGATCCAAAACTTGACTGGGGAGCAAACTTTGCCCATATGATGGGGATTGACAATCCTGAATACTACAACCTCATGAGACTATATCTAATTCTTCACTCAGACCATGAAAGTGGAAATGTCTCCGCCCACACAGGTTTCCTTGTAAATTCTGCATGGTCAGATGTTTACTATTCAATATCTGCTGCCCTTAACGGTCTTGCTGGACCCCTTCACGGGCTCGCTAACCAGGAATGTCTGAAGTGGATTCTCGACCTTATGGAAGAGTATAAAGGTGTTCCTACAAAGGAGCAGGTTGAGGAATATGCATGGAAAACATTGAACGCTGGTCAGGTTATTCCCGGTTATGGACACGCTGTTTTAAGAAATGTTGACCCAAGATATACTGCTCAGAGAGAATTTGCATTGAAGTATTGTCCTGATGACCCGGTTTTCAAGACTGTTTCCAATGTTTTTGAGGTAGTTCCAGAGGTTCTTAAAAAGCATGGAAAAGCTAAAAACCCATGGCCCAATGTTGATGCCCACTCCGGATGTTTACAGTATCACTACGGAGTTAAGGAGTTCGATTTCTACACTGTCCTTTTTGGTGTCTCTCGAACAATGGGAATAACTGCTCAGGCTGTCTGGGCAAGAGGGGTTTACTTCCCAATTGAAAGACCCAAGTCCCTAACACTGGAAATGATAAGGGAAGCAGCAGAAAAGGGTGTAGAATAGTAACTTTCCAAGGTAGAAAATCATGAGGGGAGGGTTTTCCCTCCCCTCTAATTTTATTGGAGGAGATGATGAAAATGGGAAGAAGAGACTTCTTGAAGATTATTCCTTTTGTTCTGACTCTAAGCAAAAACTCAAAAGGTGAGATAAAAGAAAGTTCTGTCATTGATGAGGAGGTGTTCTGGAATGTTGTGAGATCTGAATTTGTCCTTTCCAAAAAAGGGATTTATCTGAATTCAGGGACTCTCGGAGTGTCTCCAAGGTATGTTCTTGAGGGAACAATAAGGGATATGGTCTCCCAGGAAGTATTTTTTACCGATGAAAGAGAATCCATAGAAGATTTAAAGAAATTAGCAGGAGAATTTCTCGGCGCAGAGCCTGATGAGATAGTATTTACAAGAAATACAACAGAGGCAATGAGTATGGTAGCTCAGGGTCTTGATCTGAAAAGTGGGGATGAGGTTTTGCTCACGAATCATGAGCATGTTGGTGGAACAGCCTGCTGGGAGGTAAAAGAGAAAAGAGAAAGGATAAAAATAAAGAGAATAAATATTTCTCTGACCCCATCCTCAGAGGATGAGATTTTAAAAGATATTTCAAGAGCTATTACAAAAAGAACAAAAATTATAAGCATAA
>JBBIMS010000109.1:0-6108 GCA_037444285.1 Candidatus Aminicenantota bacterium
TTTAGTCTGCCGAGGTAGCTCAGTCGGTAGAGCGAGGGCCTGAAAAGCCCTGCGTCGGCGGTTCGATTCCGCCCCTCGGCATTTTTTTTGTTTAGAAAAATCAAAATGAAGGTCGTGCATTAAGAATAATGAACCTCTGAATTACATTTTGATTTCCCAGCTGAAGAATCAGGCTTTTTCCTTTTCAAATCGATTTTTCCTGAAATTAGTGTTATTATAATATTATGATAAGGTTTGAGGATATTCTGCAGAAGGTTCTTGAATACAAGCCAGACACTGATAAAGACCTCCTTATGAAGGCATATGTTTTTGCAGCAAAAGCTCATAAAGGTCAAACAAGAAGGACGGGGGAGCCATATCTCCAGCACCTTCTTGAAGTAGCAAATATACTTGCTAATATGAGGCTTGACGAGATAAGTATTGCTGGAGGGTTACTTCACGATGTCCTCGAAGATACTGAGACCCAGTATTCAGAGCTAAAATCTCTATTTGGAAAAGAAATTGCGGATGTTGTTGAGTCCCTAACAAAGATTTCAGCTCTTCATCTTGCTGATGAGGAGAGGCAGGGTGAAAACATAAGAAGAATATTCCATGCAATGCTTGAAGATGTAAGGGTCATACTTATAAAGATGGCAGACAGGCTTCACAACATGCGAACCCTTTACATATTTCCAGAGGATGATCAGAAAAGAATTGCAAGGGAAACTCTCGACATATATGCTCCTCTTGCAGAAAGGCTTGGAATGGGAGAGATTAAAGAGGAACTTGAAGATCTTTCCTTTCGATATCTTGAGCCAGAATCATATTTCAGGCTTGCATCCCTGATGGAAGAGAGAAGACCAGAAGCAGAAAATCAATTGAAAAAGATGAAAAATAAAATAGAGAAGTTACTTGCTGAGCATGGAGTAGAGGCTGAGGTTCAATACAGAGTGAAAAGGCTCTACAGTATATGGAAGAAGATGAAGAAACAGGGTGTTGATTTTGACCATGTTTTCGATATCCTTGGGATAAGAATAATAACCAATTCCATAGATGATTGCTATGCCATTCAGGGCTGGATAACCCAGAGGTGGAGAACAATTCCAACAAGATACAAGGATTTTATTGCCATGCCAAAAGAGAATAAATATCAGTCAATCCATGTAACAATAATTTCAGAGGAGGGGGTTAATTTTGAAATCCAGATAAGGACGAGGGAGATGCACTGGATAGCTGAGCATGGGTTTGCTGCCCACTGGATCTACAAACAGGATATGAAATATCTTCAAAAAGAACTCAGAGAGAAGTTTACAGATTTTCTCGAATTCCAGATGGACAGTAAAAGCCCTGCAAAATTTGTAGAGAATCTCAGGAGAGATTTGAAAACCCCCATGATTTATCCAATCACTCCAAAGGGTAAAGTTATTCCTCTTCCAGAAGGCTCCACACCTGTGGATTTTGCCTTCCAGATTCATACTGACATAGGTTATAGATGTAAAGGGGCAAAAGTTAATGGGAGGTCTGTTCCCCTTCGTTATCAATTGAAAACATGGGATGTTGTTGAAATTGAGACCTCTCCTGATCATACGCCGAGCAGGGATTGGCTCAATTTTGTTAAAACTGAGCGGGCTAAGAGAAAAATAAAGGAATGGTTTGCAAAGATTGAAAAACAGAGGAGCATTGAAGAAGGAAAGAAACTCTGGAATAGATTTTCAAAAAGATACTCTTCAGAGCTGAAAAACCCTCTGGAGAAAGAACCGATAGAGGAGAGGGTAAAGAAACTGAATTTCCAGAGTATAGAGGAATTCTATTCTTCTATTGGTTATGGTAAAATTTTGCTCAACTCTTCCCTTCTTGAGAAGCTCTTTCCTGAAGTGAAATTTGAGGAAAAGGGGGTATTTAAGAAATTTTTTGAGCTTGTTTCGAAAAAAGAGGAACTGGGCATTAAGATTGATGGATATACTGATATACTTGTGAAGATTGCCAAATGCTGTAATCCTATAAAGGGAGAGAAAATAGTAGGTTACATAACAAGGGGAAAGGGAATTTCAATCCATTCTGTAAATTGCCCCAATGTTTTGAATGAAGTTCTGGAGAAAGAGAGGCTGATTAAGGCAGAATGGGAGGATGGAGCAGAGTTCTCATATCTTGCAAAGATAAGGGTTCTTTGTAAAGACATACCAGGGATTTTTGCGAAGGTAGCAAATACAGTATCCGATACAAATACCAACATAAGAAAGGCAGTGGCAGAGGCTTTTCCTGATGGAAATGCAAAAATTGATCTTGCCATAGATGTAAAAGATATTGCCCACCTTGAAAAGATTCTCAAATCAATTAAAGATATTAAAGGAATCATATCTGTGAGGAGGATATGAAGAGAAGAAATATTTTATTTTTAATTCTCGGGCTTTTGGGAATTTCTTTTAAAAAAGCTTATGGAGGTAAAATGGAAAAGATAGCTATTTCGTCTTCAAAGGCTCCAAAGGCAATAGGTCCTTATTCAATAGGAATTAAGTCAGGTAAATTTATTTTTCTTTCAGGGCAGATCCCAATAGACCCTGCAACAGGAGAACTTGTTGGCGGTTCCATAGAGGCACAGGCTGAAAGAGTTCTAATGAATATCAAGGGAATACTTGAAGATAACGGTCTTTCCATGGAAAATGTTGTGAAAGCCACTGTTTTTCTTGCAGATATGAATGATTTTCCCAAGATGAATGAGGTCTATTCTCGATTTTTCAATTCTCCTTTTCCCGCTCGCTCTGCAGTTCAGGTTGCAAGGCTCCCAAGAGATGTAAAGATTGAAATTGAAGTCATTGCAGTTGCAGAGTGATTACTTGAATTGAAATCACTCAGAAGGAGAGAAAATGGCAAAGGTAAAGGTAACAGTAATATCTCAAAAGGGAGAATGTGCTTTCAAACACAAAGTTGGAGATCAGTTTATTTACGAAGGAAGGCTTCCTGACATCTGTCCTTCTGCGTTCAATACTCTTTTCCCTTATATCAGGGTTCTTTATTTTGGTGGAAATTTCCCGTGGGAAAAGGAAGGAGTTGCAAAGGTTGCATGCCCTGACGCTGATAATCCAGTGGTTTTTAAGCTGGAGAGGACTGAGTAGACTTTAAAGTTTTTTTCTCAGGGCTTTTTCAGCATCAGCAAGAGAAAGGAAGAATTCTTTTTCAAGGAAAGGAGAAAGGGAAAACCCCTTTTTTAAATCATTTATTGCTCTCTGATAAAATTCTCTTTTTCTTTCAATTTTTCCTCTCATGAGATACAGCAAACCTCTTTTTACAAAAATAGCTCCTGAGCCATTAGTTTCTTTTAATATTCTGTCCATTTCCCTTATCCCCTCCTTCAATGTCATTATAGGAGCTCTTCCATTGTTGATTTCCCATTCTGCTTTTGTCTTGTATAATTCTCCCTTTAGCTCATACAATGCTATTAATAAAGACCCAATCTCTTCTCCTTTTTTTATAAATTCGAAGGCTTTTGAAAAGAAAGGAAGTGGATCATCTCCTTTGGCTATTCTCCATTTTGCTTCTATGAGTTCTATTTTTGCCCCGCTCACATATACCCATACAAAATTTTGTTTTATCTGAAGGGATTTTCTGAGATGTTCTCTTGCATTTTTCAATTCAGGTTCTGGAGATAGTCCTCTTTCCATTTTCCATTCTCCTTCCATTGCCGAACATTCTGCAAGGTTATTGAAGGAGAGAAAGTTGTTTGGTTTTAAGGAAATTGCCTTTTCAAACTTTTCTTTAGCTTTTTTGATTGATGGGAGAGGATTAATTTTATTGACTTTCTCATAATAGGCTTTTTCCATATAAATGTTTCCAAGAGTGTGGTTTAGAGAAGAGAATGAAGAATTGATTTTAATGCACCTTTCAAGGATTTCAATTCCCTTTTCAAAATAGGGTAAAGGATCTTTTCCAGCCTCAAATTCCCATTTTCCAATATTCCAGTAGGAAAGACCTATGTTGTTATAGGATTGAAAATCAGCGGGGTTTAATTTAATAGCTTTCTCAGAGTATGAAATCGAATTTTCTAAATGCTGACGAGGATTTTTTCCCCTACTAATTAGATATGCTCCCATTTCAAGGGAAGATGTTGCAATGTTTTGGTAAGGGAAAAAGTCCTCAGGATCTAAATTTATGACTTCCTTTGCAAATTCAGTTGATTTTTGGAGAGAATCTCTGGGATCCTCCCCTTTGTAGAGAAGATATAAACCCCATCTCCAGTATGCATGGGATAAAAGATTAAGAGCCTCCTTGTCTTTCGGTTTTACAGTTAATGCATTCTCAGCATAAAAAACAGCTTTTCTGAAAGCTTCCTCTGGAGACTCTCCACTATGATAAATCAGCAACTCCATTAAGTCTATTTCCAAAACTGATAAGGCTTTGTATACATCGGGATCACTTTCGCTATTTTTTGAAAGATCAATTAAAACTTTTTCAGCACAGGAGAAATTATAAAGGGCTTTTTCTTTATCACCCTTTTGCATTGATTCAATTCCAGATTTTCTATATGTTTCCCCTTCCAGCTTTTTTGCGTCATAAAACCATGGGAATTTTTCCTTCAGTAAATTTATTTTCTTTAATGTCTCCGAATATTTTCCATCATAGAAAGTTTTTAAAGCCTCAACATATTCCCAGGTTTCAATTTCTGCCCCCCTTCCCATATCTGCTAATTCAATAGCTCTGTAAAGGTATTCTTTTTTTATCCTCTCTTTGATTTTATTCCTTATCTCACTATCAGCAACCCTGTCAGCCTTCATATCCTCCATTTTATAAATCATCATTAGTGAGAGGCTAAGAAAGTAGGAGACATTAGGAGTCCTGTATTTATATTCATTCCATGCAAGTTCGAGATAATTTTTTGCCCTTTCATAATCCTGAAGAGCAAAATAACCCCTTCCAAGGGCATAATAACCTGGACCACAGGCGACTCTTCCCGACTTTTTAACTCTTTTCTCTATTTGATCAAGTCTTCCCTTTACAGCTTCTATCTCCTCTCTTATGTCGTGAAGGGGCAAGGAGTATGTATACCAGAGTGTATCCTCTATGTATTTTATTTGCTGTTCAAATTCTATGGTGAAACCCCTCTGAATCCTTTCCCTATGTTGAATATAAAAGACAAGAGTGATCAAAAAAATAATAGCTATAAAAGCAATGGAAGAAACAGCAAAAATCGTTTTATTTTTTTTAGCTTTCTTAAAAACTTTTGAGAGCATACTTGAAGTTTTAGCCTTCGTTGGCTCGCCATTTAGGAATCTTTCTATATCCTCTGAAAGTTCCTTTGCAGATTGATACCTTCGTTTGGGATCTTTTTCAAGACATTTCATTACAATGGCTTCAACATCCTTTGGTATGCTTTTATTAAGCTTTCTTAAAGGGACAGGGTCTTTCTCCATTGCCTCTTTAAGGGCTTCAAAAGTTTCTCCTTTGAAAGGAGGTTCGTCAGTTATAATCTTGAATAGCAAAGCACCGATCCCGTAAATATCAGTTCTTCCGTCTATTCCATCCATCTTCCCTTCAATCTGCTCAGGGGACATGTAACCAATGGTCCCAACAATCATTCCTGGAAATGTGCTGTCAGACTCTTCAATTTTCTTTACAAGCCCAAAATCAATTATATATGGTTTCTCCTCTCCGTCTTCCCTTATTTCCACCATAATGTTGGATGGTTTAAGATCCCTGTGAATTAGACCATTCCTGTGAGCTTTCTGGAGAGCATCAGCAACTTTTTTAATTATTATCAATTTTTTCTCCAGACTCATATTCTTAACCGCTTCCTGAAGGGGTAAACCCTCGATAAATTGCATTGTTATGAAAGGAATACCATCGATTTCCCCAAAGTCATAAACTTTGCATATATTTTCATGTTCAATGCCTGCCTGAGCTCTTGCCTCTCTGAAAAACCTCCTTATCAGGACAGGATCCATAACCTTCAAGACTTTCAAGGCGACATTTCTTTTAAGAACAGAGTCAAAAGCCTTGTAGACAATGGATATACCACCTTCGCCCAGTTTCGATATTATCTTGTATCTACCAATTTTATTTTTCACTTATTTCTTCTCTTTTTTATTAATCTGTATTTGTGGAGAAATGCCATAAATCTGTGATATTCAGAGTCTT
>JBBIMS010000110.1:0-6106 GCA_037444285.1 Candidatus Aminicenantota bacterium
AAAAGAGGTTATACAAGGGAAGAGTTTATTGAGAAAGTAAATATGATAAGGTCCCACATCCCTGATATAGCAATCGGAACAGATATAATTGTTGGATTTCCTGGCGAAACAGAAGAAGAGTTTAAAGAAACATTGAAACTTCTTGAAGAGATAAGATTTGACAACCTCTACTCTTTTAAATACTCTCCAAGAAAGGGAACCCTTGCTTCAAGAATGAAGGATGATGTTCCAAAGCAGGTTAAAATTGAAAGACTGATAAAGGTTCAGAACCTTCAGAAGAGAATCCAGATGGAGAAAAATAGTAGCTTTGTTGGAAAGATCGTAAAAGTTCTTGTGACAGGAAAGTCCAGAAGGGATCCTTCAATATATGCAGGAAGGGATGAAGGAAACAGAGTTGTAAATTTCCAGGCAAGCAAAAACCTCATAGGTGAATTTGCCCAGGTTTTCATAAATGAAGCAACCCCCCATTCGTTGAAGGGTGTCTGGGTGGAAGATAAAGTTTAGAAAACCATTCTTTTGGTTTCTTTAACTATAAACTTCCACCCTTTTTGTTAACTGCTTCAGATTTGGAAAAGAAATCAGAACCTATCTATAGGTTATCTTCTTCCTCCCCTTCCAAAGCCTGACCTTCGGAAATCCCCCCTCTTCTGCTCTCTTCTGGGGCTTTCCTTTTTAGGTCTCGCCTCATCGACAATAATGGTTCTTCCGTTAAGATTGTAGCCATTGAACATCTCAATTGCCTTTTTGGCTTCCTCTTCAGTTGCCATCTCAACGAAACCAAAGCCTCTTCCCTGACCTGAATATCGGTCAGTAATCACATTGGCTGACTCTACCTTTCCAGCCTGAGAAAATAATTCCTCAAGCTGAGCGTTCGTTACATTGTAGGAAAGGCTTCCTACATAAAGCTTCTTAGACACTATCCTAACTCCTTCCTCGACCTTAAAGATTATCTCTTCAAGATCGATAAAATCTAAGACTTTATAATCTCACCTTTTTTGCCCAAAGTCAAATTTTCCGAAAAAATTTCACAATTTGACTTTCCCCTCTCAAGAATTTATAAATTTCTATTACTCTCTACGGAGGTTTTGGATGGATCTTAAATTGGGAAGAAGAGGATTTTTAAAAGGGAGTTTAAGTTTTGGCGCATTTATGGTAAGCTTACCCCTTATGAAGTTCCTTCCCTCCAGAGATTTAGAGTCAATTCCTGAGAATCCCATCTTCAAAATTTCCAAAAAAGAAATGGAAAAGATCTTATCAATTGCCCTTAGCAGAGGAGGAGAATTTGCTGAAATATATTTCGAATACACTATTTCCAACAGTATATCCCTTGATGAGGAAAAAATCTCATATGCAGTTAGAGGAGTTGATTGTGGGGTCGGGATAAGAGTTATAAAGGGAGAGAGAACAGGATATGCTTTCACTGATGAAATCACCTTTAATAGCTTAAAGGAATGTGCTGAGACAGCTTCATTGATAGCTTCAGGGATTAAGGGAAGGCCTAAGGAATTGAGAACTTACCAGCCACCCTCATACTATCTTGTTGAAGTCCCCCCTCAAAATGTCTCACCAAAGGAAAAAACATCCCTTCTATACAAGATCAATGAGATTGCTCGAAAATTTGATAAAAGAATAACACAGGTAAGTGCCTCCTTTTCCGATATCTCAAAATCCATCATTATAGCCAATTCAGAAGGTTTATATGTGGAGGACAGACAGACCCTTACAAGACTTTCGGGAAATGTGAATGCAATCGAAGGAGAAAGGAGGAGCACAGGTTATGACTCCAAAAGTGGAAGTTTTGGTTTTGAACACTTCGGAGAAAAAGTTGCTGAAGAAATTGCAAAGAACGCTTCAGAAATGGCTCTAAGACTCATTCCTGCAGAGGATGCACCTGCTGGAGAATTCCCTGTTGTAATTGAGAAGGGTTATGGTGGAATCTTCTTCCACGAGGCAATAGGACACAGCCTTGAGGGTGATGGGATAAGGAAAAAGACATCTGTTTTCTGGGATAAGCTGGGCAAGCAAATTGCCTCACCAATTGTCAATCTCTGTGATGATGGCTCTTACAAAGGTGGATGGGGAACAGTGAATGTTGATGATGAAGGAACACCAGGGCAGAAAACAATCCTTATTGAAAAGGGAATTTGTTCAAATTTCTTACAGGACAGATTGAATGCCAAATTAATGAAAATGGAACCAACAGGAAATGGAAGAAGGCAGTCTTTCAGATTCTATCCAATTCCAAGGATGACAAACACATACCTCCTGCCAGGAGATTCTGAGCCTGAGGAGATTATAAAGTCTGTTGAAAGAGGGGTTTACATTGCAAAAATTGGTGGAGGAAATGTCCAGCCAACAACAGGGAGGTTTGTTTTTACAGTTACAGAAGGGTATATGATTGAGAATGGCAAAATCACAATACCTCTTAAAGGGATTATGTTAATGGGGAGTGGACAGGAGGTTTTAATGAATATCTCAATGGTTGGTAATGACCTTCTTGTTATAGGTGGAGGCACATGCGGCAAGGATGGACAATCAAAGCCAGTTGGATTTGGAAACCCCACTTTCAAAGTATCAAAACTAACTGTTGGTGGAAGAAAAATTTAGGAGTTAAAAAATGAAAATTGAAAATCTTGGAGAAGATATTTTAAAAAAGGCAAAAGGTCTTGGGGCTGAAGAAGTCGAGGTTTATATTGAAAGAGTAAAAAGATTTGAGGTCAATGTGAGAAAGGGAGAGGTTGAATTTCTGAGGCAATCAATCCAGAAGGGTCTTGGGCTCAGGATCTTCAATGGGAAATGCCTTGGATTTTCCTACACATCAGACCTTTCCAGTGAAGCAGTTGATGAAACAATAAGGCAAGCAATTGCCCTGACAAAAGTGACTGAGTCAAAGCCATGGAATGGGCTACCAGATTTTGAAGAAGGGAGTCCTGCTGAGCTCAACCTCTATGACCCTTCATATCCCACAATCAAAAACAGTCAGAAAATTTCCATGGCTAAAAAAATTGAAGAGATCGCAATGAAACTCGACAAAAGAATAACAAACTCTGAAGGAGGATTTTTTGAAGATTCAGAAAGGGAAATAACAATTTTAAACTCAAAATGGATGTCTCGAAGCACAATATTCTCCTTTGGAGTCAATGTTATAGCAGGAGAGGGTGAGAATATGCAAGGAGGTAGCTGGTCCTCATCAAAAAGATTTTTCAATGAAATTGAAGATCCTGAAGATATAGCAAAGGAAGCTGTGAAAAGAGCCATTGAAAAACTTGGACCAAAGCCTGTTCCCACAAAGAGAGTCCCTGTTATATTCGAGAGATACGCTTCCAACATGTTCTGGCTTGGAATTTTAATTTCCCTTAATGGCGACTCTGCTTTCAGAAAGACAACATTTTTGAGCGATTACTTAGACTCTCAAATAGCCTCTCCTCTTATAACAATCATTGACAACCCAACAATACCAAAGCATGTTGGCTCAGCTCCCATTGATGGAGAAGGAAAATTAACAAGAATAAATAAGATTGTAGAGAATGGCATTCTGAAAATGTTCTTCTATGACTCCATAACTGCTCGAAAGGCGGGTGTAAAGGTAAATACCATAGCAAGAAGAGGAGGTTATAATTCCCTCCCTACAGCAGGTTATCTCAATATAATTGTTGAAAATGGAAACACTGATTTTGAAAAACTAATAAATGTAAAGGAAGGTTTCCTCTGCAAAGGTCTTCGAGGATTTGGAACTGATTCCACAACAGGAAATTTCTCAGTAGGAGCAAGCGGATTCTGGATTGAAAATGGTTCAATAGCATTCCCTGTTGATGGTATAACCCTTGGAGGTTCTGTCCTTGAAATCTTAAAGAATATAGACGCCTTAGGGAATGACCTTGATATACGAGGGACAATCAGCAGCCCTTCCTTCAGGGTTTCAGAGATGACAGTGGGAGGGAGAAGGCTCTGAAAATAGAAAAAGTTTATTTTTGGAATTTTGTAGATTAAAATAATCATTCAATAAATATTATTTAGAGGAGGTTCTTATGAGTGATTTCGAAAGAATATCAAAGAGGATTGAAAGTTTAAAAGACGAAATGGTCCAGCTCCAGAAGGATTTAACTGCCATTCCAGCCTTAGATCCATCCAATGGTGGAGAGGGGGAGAAAGAAAAAGCAGAGTTTCTAAAAAGCTTTTTAAAGAAAATGAAATTTTCAGAAATACGGGAGTTCAACTGTCCTGACCCCAGGGTTCCTTCTGGATACAGACCAAACATTATAGCAATTTATAAGGGGAAATCATCATCAAGAAGAATATGGATTATGACCCATATGGATGTTGTCCCACCCGGAGAATTGAGTCTCTGGAAAGGGGATCCTTACAAGGTTTGGATTGAGGATGGGAAAATTTTCGGAAGAGGGGTTGAGGACAATCAGCAGGCAATGGTTGCTTCAATTTTTGCTCTCAAAGCTTTTGAACTTGAAGGAGTTCTCCCCAATTATGATGTTGGAATAGTTCTTGTTGCTGACGAGGAGACAGGTTCTGAAAAGGGTATAACATATGTTCTGAAGAATACTGATATTTTCAAGAAGGAGGATCTCATAATAGTTCCAGATGCTGGAAATCCAGATGGAACAATGATTGAGGTTGCTGAAAAAAGTATTCTATGGTTGAAATTCCATATTTTAGGGAAGCAATGCCACGGAAGCATGCCTCAGAAAGGGATAAATAGCCACAAGGCAGGAGCTAATTTAATAGTAAGACTCGATGAATTTTATAAAATATTCAATGCAAAGGATGAGTTATTCGAACCCCCAATTTCAACCTTTGAGCCCACAAAGAAGGAAGCCAATGTTCCAAACATAAACACAATTCCGGGTGACGATATATTCTACTTTGATTGTAGAGTTCTTCCAAACTACAAACTCTCAGATGTAGAAGCAAAATTTGAAGAGTATGCAAAGAAGATAGAGGAAGAGTTTAAGGTAAAGATAACCCTCACACCTGTGCAAAGAGCAGAGGCAGCTCCTCCAACCCCTCCAGATGCTCCTGTTGTAAAGAGTCTTTACAAAGCAATAAAGGATGTTTATGGAGTTGAGGCAAAACCCATGGGGATCGGAGGAGGGACAGTAGCTGCTATTTTCAGAAGAGCTGGATTTTATGCTGCCTGCTGGGCAAAAATGGATGAAATGGCTCACCAACCAAACGAATACTGCATAATCGAAAATATGGTGGGAGACTCAAAAGTATTTGCCCATGTAATGCTTCAGGAGTAAAAGAGCAAATATATTGCTGATTCAGGAGGAAGGGAATGAATTCCAAAAATTATGAATTTATTATTGTCCTTACAACTGTCCCAAATCCTGAAAAAGGTGAAGAGATTGCGAAGAAACTCGTTGAGGAACGGTTGGCAGCATGTGTAACAGTTGTTCCAGCAAGAGCCTCCTTTTACTGGTGGGAAGGGAAAATAGAAAGAGAAGAGGAATTTGTGCTTTTCATAAAAACCAAAATTTCCCTTTACAAAAAACTTGAAGAGTTAATCATTTCCATTCACCCATACACTGTCCCGGAAATAATAGCTTTCCCAATTATTGATGGCTTCCAAAAATACCTCGACTGGCTGAGAAAGGAAACCACTTAAATTCATTCATTTTATTTAAGAAAAATGTGAAGTCTCTTGAGTAAGGTTAGTAAGTCATTGAACCAATTCTATTCTTCCTCTTTTCTGAGATATAGTTTATAATAAAAGAGTAAAAATGGAGGAAAAATGAAGGAGTATAATTACACCATTATCATTGAAAGGGAGGAGGATGGAGGATATCATGCCTTCTGTCCAGCGCTTCCTGGGTGCCACACTCAGGGCGATACTTATGATGAGGTGATGGAGAATATAAAGGACGCTATTAAACTCTATATTGAGAGTCTGAAAGCCCACAAAGAACCCATACCAGAGGAAGATATTACAATTAAACCATTGAAGGTAATGATTTGAGTCCTAAGCTACCCAGGATTAAAGCAAAAGAGTTAATACCAAATCCAGCGACAAATTGAAACAACAGACAGAGAAATTGATGAATTAGTTTATAAGTTATATAATATAACCGATAATGAAAGAAGAATAATC
>JBBIMS010000111.1:0-6099 GCA_037444285.1 Candidatus Aminicenantota bacterium
ATTTATTTCGAAACCAGCTCTTCTATCCTTTAACTCATCTTCCTTTTTCCTGAAACCAAGAATTTCCCAGACAGAGTTTTTTGATAGCCCATCTCCTAGAATTTCATAAGCTCTTCTGTTGAAAAAGGTGACCTTGCCATTTATATCAGCTGTGATAAGCCCTGAGCCCATATTTTCTACTATATTTCTTGAAAAGATTTCAAGGTCTTTAAATTTTTGTTCCACAATCTGGAGTTCCTTATCTGCTTTTCTAAGGGAACGAGAGAGTATAGAACTCAAATATGCAGAGCTGAAAAAGGCAAAGACTGAAATAAAAAGATTGTAAAGGACTAACTCCTGGGGAATATCAGTTTCAATGGGGTTGTAAGGGGGGATAATTTTGTAATACATAAGGTCAACAAGGGAGCCGAAGAGGAGAGAGGAGACAGATGTGACTATCCATAAGCCTTTGGGAGGAAGGAGAAAACTGCTTATTATTATTGGTAAAATGTAAAGAAAATAAAATGGGGAGACCATTCCTCCTGATATGTAAACAAGCCATGTTACAATGATTACATCTCCAAAAATCTGGAGATAAAGTTGAAGGGAGCTGTTAAGATTTAATTTAAGGAGGAGGAGATAAACAATATTTAGAAAATAGATTGCGAAAATCAGATAATAGAAAAAATCCATCTTTAGTAGATAGGGGGAGACAACCTGAATTATTATTACTGAGCCTAAAAGGGTTGTGGCTACAAGGAAACGGTATTTTATAAGACTAATTATTTTCCTTTGATTTTCCATTCCCTTTATCGATTTTTATTAGAACTTTGAAATCAATGTAAAGATGGGAAGATATATGGACATTACTATTCCGCCGACCATTACTCCGATAAAGGCAATCATTATTGGTTCAAGGAGGGATACAAGAGTATGGACAGCTCTGTCAACCTCATCCTCATAGAACTCAGCAATTTTATTTAGCATCTGGTCAAGAGCACCTGTTTGCTCACCTGCTCCTATCATCTGGAGAACCATGGGAGGGAATACCTTTGAAGCGGATAAGGACTCAACAAGGGATTTTCCTTCTGAGACGAGTTTTCTTGCATTAATAATGGCGTCTTCAACTATTGCGTTTCCAGCTGTTTTAGCAGTTATTTCCAGTGAATCGAGCATGGGGACACCACTTGTCAGAAGAGTAGCAAAGGTTCTTGAGAATCTTGCAACAGCAGTTTTTCTAATTAGGTCGCCGATAACAAAGATCTTAAGTAAAATACCATCTATAACTCTTCTTCCTTTGTAAGTTTGGTAATAAGCTCTTAGAAGGGCTCCTAAACCGATAAAGCCTCCAATAATCCAGTAAAAGTAGGAAGCAACAAACCTGCTCACCGCAATTGTTATCTGAGTGGGTAGAGGTAAGGCAACCCCCATTTCCTGGAATAGATTGGCAAAGGTGGGGACAACCTTCCACATTATGATAATTACTATTATTATTGCCACAGCAATAATAACAGAAGGATATGCCATTGCAGATTTTACCTGACCCTTTATCTTTGTAGCTTTTTCTATATAAAGGGCAAGACGCTGGAGGATCTGATCAAGGTTTCCAGAAGCTTCACCTGAAGCAATCATGTTGCAATAGAGGTTATCAAATACATTGGGGTGTTTACTGAATGCATTGGCAAGAGAAGAACCTGCTTCAACATCACTTTTCACAGATAAGATTATCTCTTTAAAAAGCTTGTTCTGTTGCTGGGTTCCGAGAATTTCAAGGGCTTGAACTAAGGGTAAACCAGCAGAAAACATAACTGATAACTGTCTCGTGAAAACTGCGAGCTCCTGAGATGATACCCTTTTTGGGATTAATCTTGGGATTTTTAAAGCACTTTTCTTCTCTATTTTAATGACTAAAATCTGTTCCTTTGTCAAAAGCTTTGTAGCTTCCTCTATTGAAGTTGCCACTCTTTCCCCTGCTACAATCTGTCCATATTTATTCCTTCCCTTCCAAACATATACTGGCATCTTCACCTCCTATATGTTGAGGGTGTAGAAGATACTGGTATTTTTTGGGCTCCTACCCCTCTATTTATCATATCCAACAACTCCTCCGGGTAATGACTCACGGATAGAGCTGTCTCCATAGTTATCAGTTTTCTGAAATATAAGCTTGCAAGGGATTGATTAAATGTCTGCATTCCGTATTTTTCCTGTCCTGTCTGCATTATTCCATATATCTGGTGAATTTTATCCTCTCTTATCAGATTTCTTATTGCTGGTGTTGGGAAGAGAATCTCCATGGCAAGGACTCTCCCCCTTCCGTCAGCCCTTGGCAAAAGAGCTTGACAGAGAATCCCTTCAAGAATAAGGGATAACTGTGTTCTAACTTGAGCTTGTTGATGGGGTGGGAATATATCAATTATTCTGTTTATTGTTTGCGCTGCCGAGTTTGTGTGGAGGGTTGCAAAGGTTAGATGTCCTGTTTCAGCTATCTGAAGAGCAGCCTCAACAGTCTCAAGATCTCTCATCTCTCCTATCAGGACAACATCAGGGTCTTCCCTCAAAACAGACCTTAGAGCTTTATGGAAGGAATGAGTGTCAGAACCTACTTCCCTCTGATTAACGACCGCTCTTTTATGGGTGTGAAGGTATTCTATAGGATCTTCTATAGTCACAATGTGGAGAGGTTTTTCGCTGTTGATTTTATCAATCATGGCAGCAAGGGTTGTGGATTTCCCTGAGCCTGTTGGGCCTGTTACAAGGACAAGTCCCCTTGGTTTGTCGCAAAGGGAAGCAACCTGCGGAGGTATGCCGAGGGCTTCAAAACCAAGGATTTCATAGGGAATTCTCCTAAAAGCTCCTGCTACAGCTCCTCTCTGGAAAAATACATTTGCTCTAAATCTTGCGAGCCCTTTGATTCCGAAGGAAAAGTCAAGTTCAAGTTCTTCCTCAAGCTTGTGCTTTTGATTGTCGGTTAAAACACTATAAATAAGCTGTTTAGTGTCTGCTGCTGATAGGGGCGGGTGGGGGATTGGAACAAGGACTCCATTTACCCTCATCTGGGGTGGGATATTAGTTGTTATGTGAAGGTCTGTCCCCCCCTCATTTACCACTATTTTTAAGAGTTCATGAAGTGGCATAACCATTTTCTCTCTCCTTTAAAATCTCATTGTTTCTCTTAAAACCTCTTCAACAGAGGTGATACCAGCTTTAATTTTCTCAAGCCCACTCCTTCTAAGAGTGACCATACCCTGCTCAATAGCTTTATTCCTTATCTCAATGGCATGGGCTCCTGAGACTATTAACTCTCTTATCTCATCTGTAATACTCATTACCTCGAATAACCCTATCCTTCCTCTGTACCCGATGTTGTTGCAATCTTGGCATCCCTTAGCTTTGTAAACTTTTAATCCTTTAATTTCATCGGGAAGGAAACCAAGATCAATGAGGGATTGAGGGGGGAGAGGATTTACAACTTTACATTTGTTGCATAATCTTCTTACCAGCCTCTGGGCTACAATTAGAATTAATGCATTGGCAACAAGGTATGGCTCAATCCCCATGTTTATAAGACGCGCAATTGTGCTTGCTGCATCATTGGTGTGAATTGTGCTGAAAACAAGATGCCCTGTGAGGGCAGCTTTCATTGCTATATCTGCAGTCTCAAAGTCTCTTATCTCTCCCACAAGGATTATATTTGGATCCTGTCTTAGAAAAGCCCTTAGAGCAGTGGCAAAATTCAGACCTATTTCCTCTTTCACATTGACCTGATTTATTCCATGAATGTTAAATTCAACAGGATCTTCTACTGTGAGGATGTTTGTGTCAATTGTGTTCAATTTGGAGATGGCTGAGTAAAGGGTGTTGGTTTTGCCACTTCCTGTTGGTCCTGTAACAAGAATAATACCCCATGGTTTTGATATAGCCTCCTGAAACCTTTCGAGGGATATTGGCTCAAAGCCGAGTTGAGTAAGGTCAAGTTTGAGCTGTGCTCTATCAAGGATTCTAATAACAACCTTCTCACCATAGACTGTGGGCAATGTGGATACCCTCATGTCAACTTCCTTTGGATTTCCGTCACTCCCTTTCAGTTTAAATTTTATTCTTCCATCCTGAGGTAATCTTTTCTCTGCAATGTCCATTTTGGAGAGAATTTTAATTCTTGATATTATGGCATCCTTCATCTGGAAGGGCGGAGGTTTTATCGGATAGAGGAGGCCATCTATCCTGAGTCTTATTCTCAGTTCTTTTTCATAAGGTTCAATGTGTATATCTGATGCTCTCTTTTCAATAGCATTGTAAAGAAGTAGATTTACAAATTGAATTACAGGAGCCTGTGCTGCTTGCTGGGCTATATCTACAACATCTGACTCTTTCTCCACCACAACTTCCATCTGGGGTGCATCTTCTGAAATCTGGGCAATTTTTTCAAATCTTTCCATTGCTTTGGCAACTTCCATTTCTGTTGAACTGCCATAATACTTCTCAATTGCCATTTTCAAAGGAGTTTCAGGAGCAACAACTGGTTGGACATTTAGTTCTGTTTTAAATCTAATATCCTCAATCGCTGTCAGGTTTGTAGGGTCAGCCATAGCAACTGTTAGAATGTGTCCCATTCTGTGAAGGGGGAGAAGAGTATACTTTCGAGCAAGGTCAGCAGGGATAAGAGCAATAACATCTGGTTCCACCTCGAACTTGGAGATGTTTATCGATGGGTAACCCAATTGTTTGCTTAAAACCATTGCAATATCTTCTTCTGAAACCAGTCCAAGCTTTATAAGGGCGCTTCCCAGTTTAAGGCCGTTTGCCTTCTGAAACTCCAGTGCCTGTTTTAACTGTTCCTCAGTGATTAAATTTTCTTTTAGTAATAATTCACCTATTCTTAAAGCCATTTTGAAAATCCTTTTTTATCTTATATTAATTATTTTCATCTGTCAAATACCTTGTAAACAGGTTGCTCACTCCATTAGACTTTCTCTAAAATTAAACTTTAATTTGCAATTTCTCCAGAACCTTTCTTTCTTCCTCAAGAATCTTTTCTATTCCAGTTTCAGCAAGGGAAATTAAAGATAAGAGTTCTTCCTTTCGAAATGTTCTCCCCTCTCCAGTAACCTGAAGTTCTGCTATTTCTCCTTTGTCAGTTTTTACTAAGTTCAGGTCAATTTCAGCCCTTGAATCTTCAGAAAAGTCGAGGTCGAGAAGGAGTTTGTCCTCTACAATTCCAGCTGATACCCCTGCTAACAAAGCTCTCATAGGAGATTCTATTAAAAGCCCTTCATTTTTCATTCTATGGAATAGTATGGCCAGTGTTATTGAAGCTGCTGTGACTGAGGCTGTTCTTGTTCCGCCGTCAGCCTGTATTACATCGCAGTCAATTATTATTGTCCTCTCTTGAAGTAGGGATAGGTCAACAACAGACCTCAGGGATCTTCCGATCATTCTTTGGATTTCCTGGGTTCTTCCTGAGAGTCTTCCTTGAACAGATTCTCTTATGTTCCTTTTTTCAGTAGCTCTTGGAAGCATTGAATATTCAGCAGTAATCCATCCCTTTCCTGTTCCCTTGAGAAATGGAGGGGGTTTATCATCAATGGATGCAGAGCAGATTATTTTTGTATCGCCCAGCTCCAAAAAGACCGAAGCCTCTGGAAATTTGAGAAAATCAGGATAAATCTTTAACTCTCTTATTTCTTCATTCCCTCTCCCATTTTTCCTCATAACTACTTTTCCTTCTGGAGTATTACAACATTCCCTTTAAATTCCTTTTTGAAAGTTTCAGCATCCCTCTCAGAGCCGATTATAGAACCCCAGTGCATTGGGATGGCTACTGAAGGGGATATTGCATTGGCTGCCTGAGCAGCTTCACTTGCATTCATTGTGTATGTTCCTCCAACAGGAAGAAGGGCAATATCAATCTTTCCCAATGTCTTCATTTCAGGGATAAAATCGGTATCTCCAGCATGGTAGATTCTTACTCCGTCAATTTCCACAATGTAACCAACCCAGTTTTTTTCTTTTGGATGGAATCTTTTGTCAATGTTGTAGGCTGGGACAGCTTGAATCTTTATCCCATAAATTGTTAGCTCTTTTCCTGGAAGAATCTCTTTCTTCTCTCCTTTAACCTTT
>JBBIMS010000112.1:0-6077 GCA_037444285.1 Candidatus Aminicenantota bacterium
AAGGATTTTTAAATTTACCTTTCATTTTTAACCTCCAATTCTTTATTTTCTAACACTAAAACAACTTTATTGTTCCCAAGTAAATAATTAGATAAGGTCTTATGAATATCTCGAATTTTTATCCCATTAATGGATTCTAAATATTCAAAAATATATCTCCAATTTTTATAAATAGCTTCATAATAAGAGAGATTGCTTGCCAGTGAAAAATCAGAAGTTAAGAATTTATATAATTTTTGTTTTATTTGTATCTTTGTTTCATCCAGGTTCCAGCTCAAAGGATTGGATAAAAATTTTTTGATTTCTTTGTGTATTAAACTTTCAAGTTTTGAAGAGCTTTTTACTGGCATTGCTTCAATAACCAACAAATTGGTGAATTTTATCCCAGGAGTTAAAAAAACTCTGACAAATGAGGCAGATTTTCTTTTGTTTACCAATGAATCATTTAAATATCTTTCCAATAAATATGCCCCTATATCAAAAATGTAGTCTTCTCTGCTTGGGTAGACGGGCTTGTAAAAGCCTATCATAATATAAGGCGTTAAGGAATTGTAAAATTTGATTCTTCTTTCCCCCAATTCTCCGTTTAAATGAAGTTCTTCAGGATAATTTCTTTCTTGAGAAATTGGAGAATGATGTTGAAAATGATTTTGAATAAGGCTCATTAAATCTTTTTTTCTAAAATTTCCAACCAGAGCAAATATAATGTTTGAAAGTTTATAATGATCGTAAAAAAATTTTTCAATTGAAATTTTATCAATCTTTTTTAAACTTTCTTTCAAACCTCTTGCAGGAAGTCTATAAGGGTGTCTCAAATAAGCCAGACTTATAAAGATATCAAATACTCTCGCCCTAAGGATATTTTCTGACTTTGTCTTTATCTCTTCAATTACCCTTGCTCTCTCGCCCTCTAAACTTTCAAAGGATGGATTTTTCAATTTTCTTGATATATTTAAAAGTAGTGGCTCTAAATAGCATGCGGGAAGTTTGAAATAGTAAGTGGTAAGTTCTTTGGTTGTCTCAGCTCCAATTTTGAAGTTCTTTTTATCAATTTTATTTTCTTCAAAATTTGTATTGTTTATAAAAGCATTTATTTCTTTTAAAAATATATGTTCCAAAAGATGTGAAACACCTGAATTCTCTATTGTCTCATCTATACTTCCTACTTTTACTCTCATAAACAAAGAGAAGCTATTTTCAGAATGCTTCTCAACTAATAAAAATATAGGTCCATTCGGAAGTCTATGTTCTACAACATTTTCCTTCTTTATATCTTGAGGGTAACAAAAACAACATAGTGCAAAGGGAATTATTAATAAAGGATAACTCTTGGTTTTCATTAATAACTTCCTTTTGGCTCTATGCTTAGATGAGAGCTTAATTTGTATTGAGATTCGAAATAGGAAACTAAATGACTTCGTTTTTTCAAAAGTTCTTCTTTTGCCCCCTTTTCTACAATTCTTCCATTTTCTAATATAATAATATTATCAACATATTTTAAATTGGATAATCTATGAGCTATAATTAAAATGGTTTTGCCTTTTAGTACTTGAAATAAAGAATCCAAAAGTTTTTTTTCTGTTTTAGGATCTATAGAGAATGTCGCTTCATCCATAATAAATATTTTAGAATCTTTCAATAAAGCCATTGCTATAGCAATTCTCTGTTTTTGCCCAGAAGAGAGAGCAATTCCTCTATCTCCAACAATTGTATGGTACTTTCTTGGTAGCAACATTATAAATTCCTGAATTTGAGCTATTTTACATGCTTCTTCTATCTCTATCATTGTTGCATCTTCTTTAGCAAACAATAAGTTTTCCAAAATAGTCCCGTTGAAGATAAAAGGCTCTTGAGGAACAATCGCAACCTCTTTTCTAACTATTGCATTAGGAATACCTTTTAAATCATAACCATCAATTTCAATCTTTCCCTTGGAAGGAGTGTAATGTTTACATAAAAGATTGATCATTGATGTCTTTCCAGAGCCGCTCAATCCAACTATTCCTAAAGAAGTACCACCCTCTACTTCAAAACATAAATCGGATAAAAGAAAATTTCTATCTTCAAATTTGAAACTTACATCAATGAACTTTATCGAACCTTTCTCAATTTTTATTTTTTCATCTGCAACAATATCAATGGATTCTTCTGTCCTTTCATCCAGAAAATCAAATACCCTTTTTATTCCAGCAGTAGCGATATGAAGATTTAGTTGAGAATTGACCAAGCCACTAACGGGGGTATAAAGCTTTATTACATAGGAGTAAAAAGCAATTAGACCTCCAATAGAAAGCTCATCCTTATAGTAAGCCATCCACCATACCAGAGGACTATTATAGGACCCAAGAAAGTGAAAATTTTTACAATTTCGCTAGCAACGGTTTTTCTTAAGGCTCTTTTTAGATTGAAATTTAAGAACTCCCTCCAGAGATTTTTATACCTTTCCAACATAGCCTTTTCCTTTACAAAGGATTTAATCATAAAAATTCCAGATATGTTTTCTTGTATGAATTTAGTTAGAATTGCTAATCTTTCTTGAATTAATTTGCTCTCCTCATAAAGTTTTTTCCCGAACATTTTCGGCGACAGTGCAAAAAATGGAATAATTGTTAAACTGATTATTGTCAAGGACACATTGAGATAGAGTAAAATACCAATTATTACAATAATGCTAAATACATTGAATAAGACATCTACAAAAAAATTTCTTAATATATTCTGTAAAGAATTTATATCATTCATTATTTTAGACATTGTCTCACCTGCTGAACTTTTTGAAAAGTATCCAATAGGAAGTTTCAACAAATGGTTATAAACCTCTTTATTTGTATAAAAAGTAATTTTATTACTTAAAATTGTTGTTAGGTAGGAATGTAAAATAGAAAGTAATATCTGGAATAATAAAAATGTTATTAAAATTATCATAATTTTTCCGAGCAAATAAATTCTTTGCTTGATGATTACCTCATCAATTAACATTTTCATAAAGAAAGGTAAAGATAATGAAAGTAAGGTAGAAATTAGAACAATAATCAATACTATAAATTGAAAAAGGAAAAAAGGTTTTAAATAAGAGAAAATTCTAATTAACATTCTTAACTTATCTTTTGTTTTTATGAATTCAAGAGCTTTTTCCATAGTTTAAATCTCTATTAATTTGGAATTGACCAATTTTTCAATGAACATAGCTACATCTTCTTCAATTTCCTGCCTCGGCAATTTAAATAAATCGAGAAGAGTATTAATAATAATTCCTATAGAATTTTCACCATTGATTAAAAACCAAATAAGGCTTCCCATTTTATTTATCTCGATGTATTGATCTGTATATGGATTTAAAGCTAAAATGGTTCCATTTTTTCTTAAAACCCATCTGATCCCTTTTACTTTTTGGGGAATAAGGGAATGGTCAAAACCCATAGCTACCTCACATCATAATTCAAGAATTTAAAATAGGCGATTGAAAAGAAAAGCAGTAAATAAATAAGTAATAATAATATGTCAAAAAAGGATTTTTTAATTGCAAAAAGCAGATCGTTCTTCCTGAAATATTTTTCATAATCTGGAAACTCATTAAAATTAACTTTTATTTTATAATCTTCAATTAGCCCCATTTCCTTTCTCACCTGAGCAAGTTCCTCTTGGGCTACTTTTTTCCTTATGAAAGTATAGTAATCGTCTCTATATCTAAGTAATGAAGCAACATTGTTAATATATCTTTCAAAGCCAGTATCTGATAAATTCATCACACTTAGTGAAAAGCAAAGAGAGGGAGAAAGACGGGATAAGGTGGTTATAAAATCAATCTGTGCAATTTTTTTTCTATTCCAATCCTTGTCGATCTTGTTAAAGGCATCTATTATTTCCTCAGAAGCTTTCTTGTAGACATCCTCGAGTATTTTGGCTTGGTCTGATTTAGCCTGGCTCCAGAAATAATTTTTCCATTTTTCGACAATTGCTTCTCTTTTTCTATCTTTTTGAATTGTTATTTCACTTGGAGATTCTACCGAATACAAAAAAGATCCCAATTCTTTACTTAGATTTGGAATAACAAAAATTATTATTATCCAAATCATAAGGAGAATTAGCAAAGAGGTGTTAGCCTGATGAGTAAAAGAAGATATTAAAATCCCTAAGATAAAAAAAACAAACAAATACAAAAAACCAACTAGAAAGATAATGAATATTCTTGTAATGTCATCAATATCCAAACTTATTTGAAAATAAAAAATCAGCAAAAGCCCTACGGTAATAGATATTGAAATAGGGATTAGCATGGTTAAAAAGCCTCCAATAACCTTTCCAATTATCAAAGAGGACCTCGAAATACTATTTGACAAAATTTGTTTAAGCATACCTGATTCCTTTTCTCCAGAAATGGAATCATAAGAGAATACAATTGCAAACAAACTTAAAAAAATCTTAAAAATGAACTCAAGGTCTAAATTGCCAAATATCGAAAGAAAAGGATTGGCATCATAATCACTGTCTTTTATAACAATATCTTTTCCAAATTCAAAGGAGGCTGTTTTCCCTATCGAGCCTGTCACTCCTCTAACAAAAATTTGCAAATGATGGGATGGGATGACAATTCTATGCTCACCATCTGCAATTTGTCTCCATGTTTTTTTTGAGCTAATGTCTTCCTTGAAAGCAATCTTTGCCCTGCTAATTTCCTTCAAATTCTCCATATAATTTTTGTGACCTAAATACATTGAAAAGGGAAAGAGCATCAATAAGAGAAGAGAGAGAATTAAAAACTTTAAAGTATATATATTCTGAATTATCTCTTTTTTAATAATTTCTTTTATCATCTCTCTCTCTTTTTATAATAAGCATCTATAGATCTTAGTATCATTTTCAAAAATACCTAAAGGGCATGGCTTACAAATATCCTTTCTTAAATATTCACATTTATTACAAGGGACAAAGTTAGTATAAGTCTCATCATTATATATTAAACTGAATAGCTTCAGAAACGGGTCAGAATTCCATATCTCATAGAAATCCAAGCTTAAAAGATCATTTTTTGTATTATCAATATCATTAAAGAAACCTTTAAATTCAGAATCACCAGTAAGAGCTCTGCAAGGGAATAATTTTCCATCTGATCTGATATACCCATAACTGATACCGCCTCCACAGCGATATGGCTCTGCAGGCAAATCAATGTTATACTTTTTCTTTATATGCCTTACATAAGGAAATCTAAGATTATTAATGTGAACCTTTGGATTTTGGGAAGGATTTGCTAAAAGTTCAATGTTTTTCTCAATAGTTTCTAAAAAATCCTTGTTTGAATAATCTACTATACTTTTGTTCTTCAAAGCATTCCCCACCAATGTCAAAGGAGTGAATGAGATAGAGTCCACTTCTAACTCCTTTGCTAATTTTATAAAATCTTGAAATAACTTATAATTTGATTTCATCAGAGTAACGTCCAAACTTATTTTAATTTTAGACTCTAAGACCTTCTTCCAAAAAACAAGAGATTTAATATTATCTATAACTTTTCTAAAGAGTCTCTTACCCCTTATAAATTCAAATGATTCCTCTGTTGGTCCGTCTAAACTAACTCCTATCCTGAATATACCGGATTTAACCACTAACTTAGCTTTTTCATGATCAAGCAATGTTCCATTCGTTATGAGAATTACTTCAGGAATCCTCTCCGATGCATATTTTAACAAAAAAAATATATCCTTTCTTATGAGAGGCTCTCCTCCAAGAAAATGTAAAGAACTTATTTTAACATCTGCTAATTTATCTATGATAAGAATCCCTTCCTTCGTGTTAACACTTCTCCATTGAGAAGGCATGGAATAATTATAATGTATTGTATTGGAACAATGCAAACAATTTAAATTGCATCTGTCAGTTACATCCCAAAAAATTCTTTTACCCATTTGGCTTATATTTTAAAAACGAACTTTTTAATTAAAAAGTTCCCTGAGGATAAAACCCTCAGGGAACTTTCATCTGAATTACTTTGGCTCTTCTCCTTTATCTTTACACCAGAAGCAAACACCATTATTTCCTGTACATGAGACACAAACATTGTTATCCTCACCCGGATC
>JBBIMS010000113.1:0-6051 GCA_037444285.1 Candidatus Aminicenantota bacterium
TAATCTTAAATTCAAAGATTCAGTTAAATTTTATAACTTTGAAACAATTGATGTAAAAGCAACAAAGGCAAAAAAGGAAGAAGCTTCAAAACTTGTAAATCCTGTTTACATTCTTGATTCTTACAAATACACATTTATAGAAAGAAAAATAAAAGATATTTTCTCCCTTGGAAGAGATTTTCTTTTGAGAGGTGAGGTGAAAAAGGAAAGACTTGCTGTGGAGCTTTTGAGGGATGGAATTAAAAATCTTTTCGAGGTTGAAATAAATCCCGAGATCTTGAGGTTTTTCGTAAGAGAAAAGTTTGACTTTACTCTGGAACAAACCGTATTAAACATTTTGAGAAATGCCTATGAAAAGGGAATATTTCTTTCAAAAATGTCTGTTTATAACAGAGGAGGAGAAATATCTGTTGTTACAAAGGATGGTAAATTAAAAGATGTAAAAGTTGATGAAATTCTTGATTTTATTTCTTTTAAAAGATACACTGAAGAGCTAGCTATTAAAAATGGATTGAGGGAGGATTCTGCTAAAAACATTGCTGAGTTTTGCTCCCTTTTTATCTCTCCCAATCTTGTTTATGACGAAGCCCTCACAGAGCAGAGGAAAAGGGAGGAAGCTGAAAGGGTTTATCCAGTTGTAATGAAAATATCAAAGGGGAAGATAATATTAAGAAAAGGTGATAAAGTAACTCCAGAAGTTGTAGAGTTACTTTTAGCTTTAAAGAAAAGAATAGGTGTTCCACTCCCCTTCCACAAATTTTTACTATATTTTCTATTAGTGCTTTCAGGCTTTGTCATTGCTCTCCCATTCTATCGCCTCTTTCAGATTTACGAACTTTCTCCAAGGAAAATACAGATTCTTTTCCTTTCTTTACTCTTTTTCGATATTCTTCTTTTAAAACTCTCTCTACTCTTTCTGGAAAATTCTAAATATAAGGAATGGCTAACCTTTTCCTTCCCTTTCTTCTTGGCTCCTCTTTTAATCTCTTATCTCCTGGATAGAAAATTTGCTATTTTCTTTACTGTTCTTAGTATCGTTCCTCTGGCAATTTTTCATCTTGAAAATCCTGAAATCATTTTATATGTTTTTCTCACATCTTTCCTCGCTTCAACAGGAGCCAACATTTATACAAAGGTTGAGAGGTACTCCATTATAAAGGTATTAACCTTAATAATACTACCCTTCAACTCTTTTTTAATAACAATTCTAACAGCTATGAAGGGAAATTTTTCTGAAATCCTTCCCCTCTTGGGAGGTATGTTATCAGGAGTTATATCCTCCCTAATCTTAGCTCCCCTTCTAATCCCTCTTCTGGAGTTAACTTTCGGAATACTTACAGAAATGAGGCTTGCAGAGCTTGGAAATTCAGAACATCCCATCCTTAAGAGAATGGCAATAGAAGCTCCAGGCACATACCATCACTCTCTCATGGTGGCAAGCCTTGCAGAACAAGCTGCAAGAGCAATAGGGGCTAATTATAATCTTGTTAGAGTTGCAGCTCTTTTCCATGACGCAGGAAAACTTGAGGAACCCCAATATTTCATAGAGAATCAAGAGAAGGATTTTAACATTCATGACAAACTCTCTCCAGAAAAGAGCAGTTCAATAATTATAAATCATATCTCCAAAGGGATTGAGATTCTAAAAAAAGTCAAAATTCCTTCTATTATAAGAGTGATAATTCAGCAGCACCATGGAGAAAGCCTCATAACTCCTTTTTATCAAAAGGCTGTTTCTGAGATGTCAAAGAAGGGAGCAAAACCTCAGGAGAGTCTTTTCCGTTATCAGGGTCCTAAACCCCAGACAAAGGAGGCTTCTATTTTAATGCTTGCTGATGCAGTGGAGGCTGCTTTCAAAAGCCTTTCAGAATGGGACCCTGAAACAATAAAGAAAATGATAGACGAGATAATCACAAGATTTCTCGATGATGGTCAGCTGGATGACTCTGGGCTAACAATAAAGGATTTATATATAATTGCCAACTCATTTTACAGAACCTTCATAAGGTTTTATAAGCAGAGACTTCCATATCCTGATTTTCAGTTTCATAAAGAGTCTTTACGAATTCAATAAACTCATGGTAAGATTTCTTAAAAAGGTTAGAGGGTATAATATAAATTTGAAAGAACTGAAAATGCTGGCAGAGGAAATCCTCCGGCATTACGGAAAAGAAAATGATAGCGTTACAGTCCTCCTCTGTGGAAGCAGATTAATTAAAAAATTTAATAAGGAATATCTATCAAGAGACAGGGAAACAGATGTAATATCCTTTCCCATCAATGAAGTCGTAGAAGAGGGAAAATATCTTGGAGACATTGCCATTTCAGTTCCCTATGCAGAAAAATCAGCTAAGGAAATGGGAGAATCCCTGGAAAATGAACTTAAAAGGCTAATAATTCATGGAATACTTCATCTCCTCGGATGGGATCATGAGAAGGACTCAGGAGAGATGAAAAAAGAAGAGTCCAGACTAAATAATTTATTACTCTTCAAGAAATGAAAGGAACTAACATCCTAATTCTGACAATATTTTTTATCTCATTCTTCTTATCCTTCGTTGAGATTATAATTTCAAAATTTAACAATGTTTTCCTTATAAAGTTTCTAAGGGAAAAAGGTTTTAAAAATGCTGATGTTCATATAGTTGAGTCCTACAGAAAGATTTTAAAAAGTTTAAGGCAATTTTCTATCCTTCTATCCTTCCTGTTCCTCTGGTCTATTTCAAGAGAAAGTTTTAAGCCACTGACATTAACAATATTTTCCATCGCCGTCTACTTCACAATTTTTGAAGCAATCCCCTATATTCTATCTATGCTCTTAAAAGAAAAGGGGTTATTTATATATCCGTTTTTAAAAATATTTGACATTCCCTTTCTGGTTGGATCTCCGACATCAAAGGGAATAAAAGAGGAAAACGAAAGCGAGTATCTGGAGATAATCATTGAACAAAGTGAAAAAGAAGGACTGATAAAAGAGGATGAGGGTGAACTTCTTGAAGGTGTTATAAAATTCAGAGATGTTATAGTAAGGGATGTAATGACTCCAAGAGCCAACATGGTATGTGTGAATGCAGACTCTTCCCTCAGGGAGCTTAAAGAGATTGTTGCCAACGCAATGCATTCGAGAATACCTGTCTATTCAGAAAGTATAGACAACATAATCGGGATTGTCCTTGCAAAGGATCTTCTAAAATTAAAGGAAGATGAGATGGACAAACCTGTCTCTTCTTTAATAAGGGAGACCTTTTTTGTTCCCGAGACCCTTAAAATCCACAATCTTCTTCAGGAATTTCAGAGAAGAAGGCAGAAAATGGCTATTGTTATAGATGAGTTTGGTGGTGTATCAGGACTTGTTACTTCAGAAGACATATTAGAAGAGATCGTGGGAGAGCTAATGGATGAGTATGAAAGGGATGAATCTCAGGATATAGTTGATCACGAAAATGGTTATATATTAAAAGGGGACACTGAAGTGGAAAAAATGCTGGAGAAAGTTAAAAGTAATATTGAGACTTCAGGATTCAAAACTGTCGGTGGCTTTATAACAGGAAACATAAGAAGGATTCCTGAAAAGGGTGAGGAGATAAGGATAGGGGATCTCAAATTTACAATTCTTGAGGCTAACAAAGTAAGGATTGAAAAGATAAAGGTGGAGAAAATTGACTCTTAAATTTGGATTTGTATCAATTGTTGGAAGACCCAATGTGGGAAAATCCACACTTCTCAATAACCTCGTGGGCTCAAAAATGGCAATAGTATCTCCCAAACCTCAAACCACAAGGGTTCAAATTATGGCTGTAAAGAACTTAGAAGGAGCTCAGATTGTATTCCTCGATTCACCGGGTATTCATAAACCCCTTCACAAAATGAATGAGAGGATGATGAAGCATGTATTCTCATCCCTTGAGCTTGCAGACCTAATACTTCTGATGGTAGATGTAACTCAAAGATTCGGAAAAGGTGATGAATACACAATATCAATCCTCGAAAAAATCGAAAAAGTCCGATTTCTTCTCCTCAACAAAGTTGATCTGATAAAGAAAGAACTTATTCTTCCAATGATCGACCACTGGAGGAAGCTCCTTCCCTTTGACGAAATAATTCCAATTTCTGCCCTGAAAGGGACTAATCTGGATACTCTTGAATCCCTGATAATCAAATATCTCCCGGAATCGGAAAAAATGATGGAAGAGACAGGGATAAAGCAGCCCACAAAGTTCTTCTTATCGGAAATAATAAGAGAAAAAATTCTCCATTATACTGAGGATGAGGTCCCCTACTCTGTGGCAGTAATTGTTGAGAGTTTTGAGGACAGAAAGGATGTAATCTATATCAATGCTACTATAATAGTTGACAAGGAATCCCACAAACCAATAATTATAGGAAAGGGTGGAGAAATGCTGAAAAGAATAGGAACAATGGCAAGGAAAGAATTAGAATTTATATTTGGCAAAAAAGTCTTTCTTGAGCTATGGGTAAAGGTGGAAAAAGGATGGAGGGACCAAGATGAGATTTTAGACAGAATAGAAGCTCAGGAATAGAAATGGGTTTCAAAAAAGCTTCTAAAATTTTTCTCCTTATTTTAGCTCTACCAGCCTTCTTGTTTTCCCAGAGCAGAAATGAAAGGTATTTAGTAAGAGTAAAAGCAGAAAGGGAAAAACTCTTAAAGCTCAGCAAGATGGACTTTGATTTCGCCTCTCGAAGAATAAGGGATTATGTGGATTTAATAGTTAATGAAGATGAGCTTGAAAAAATTCTCTCCTTCGGATTTGAACCTGAAATCATTGGAAAAGAATCCGATTATACAGGTTACTTTGACCCTCTTTACCATACTTATGAGGAGACAATTGAATTTCTAAAATCCATGGAGAGGAGCTACCCCCATCTTTCAAAACTCTTTGCAATAGGGAAAAGCACAAGATTCGGATATCCCATCTATGCTCTTAAAATCTCAGACAACCCTGAAATTAGGGAGGATGAGGCCAGAATTCTAATCGATGGAATGCACCATGCAAGAGAACCCCTTGGAAATGAAATATGCTTATCCCTCATAGAATATCTTCTAACAGGATACGGAAATGAGCAGAGGGTAACAGACTGGGTAAACAATTATGAAATCTGGATAATTCCAATTTTAAACCCTGAAGGCTATAAATTCATTGTGGACAACAATCTTTCCTCTCCCTGGTGGAGGAAAAATTTAAGGGATAACAATAACAACGGAAAGATTGATTATAATTACGACGGAGTGGACTTGAACAGAAATTATGATATTAACTGGACATACGGTGGCTCATCAGATCCTTCCAGCTGGACATATAGAGGACCTTACCCTTTCTCTGAAGAAGAAACAAAAGCAAAAAGGGATCTGGCTCTGCGGGAAAAATTTACTTTATCCCTTACCTATCACAGTTATGGAGAAATAATCTATTATCCATGGTCATGGCCTGGAACGAATGAGAGAGCACCTGACGATACCGTTCTTACTGAGATTGCCTCTGAAATGGCAAAAAGGATAAAAAACGAGTCTGGAGAAGGATTCTATGCCTTTGGGAGAGAGACTGCATCCAACATGAGCCCTCCATGGATGTACAGTGTGGCTGGAACCCTTGAATTTCTTGTAGAAGTTGGAACATCATTTATTCCAGAGGCAAGTAAAATGAAAGCCATTGTAAATTCGAATCTGGAAGGTATTTTTTATATTTTTGAAAGAGTTTGTGGATCAGGGATAAATTTAAAAGTTTTGGATTCAAAAACAGGCTTACCTATCCCTGCCCAGATCAAAATTCTCGAAATTGACGATTACAGATACATTCTACCAAGGACAACAGACCCGGATACAGGCTCCCTTACAAGACTTCTCCAGCCAGGAGTTTACACAATTTTAATAAGCGCCACAGGATATGAAAAAAAGATAATAAAAGTATATGTTGGAAAAAGTCTACAGAAAATAGAAATCTCCCTTCGTCCATTAAAGGAAAAAGAGGAAGAGAGAAGAAAAACTAAATTTTTTTCATTTCCCCCTTTTAACAGGTTTTAAAAGAAGGTCCT
>JBBIMS010000114.1:0-6043 GCA_037444285.1 Candidatus Aminicenantota bacterium
AGTAATTCTCCTTGATGAAATTGAGAAAGCCCATCCTGAGGTTTTTGACATTCTCCTTCAGATCCTTGATGATGGAAGATTGACAGACTCAAAGGGAAGGACAGTGGACTTCAGAAACACTGTTATAATTATGACATCAAATCTCGGCTCTCACCTCATCCAATCCCTTGTTTCAAACCCTGAACTCATGAAACAAAAGGTTATGGAGACAGTGCGTTCCTATTTTAAACCCGAATTTCTCAACAGAATTGATGACATAATAATCTTCAAGCCCCTTTCAAAGGAAATATTCTCAAAGATTGTGGAGCTAAGACTGGCAGAGGTTCAAAAAATTCTTCTTTCAAAGGATATCAAGCTTGAGTTCACTGAGGAGCTAAAGGAGAAGATTGCTGAATTGGGATATGACCCCCAGTATGGAGCAAGACCTCTAAAAAGGGTTATCCAGAAAACCATACAGGATCCCCTTGCAATGGAGATCATCTCAGGTCGAATAAAAGAAGGAAATATTGTAAGGGTAGGCTGGAATCCCTTCAAAGAGGAAGCATTGTTTGAGGTTTTAAATGGAAAGGACTGAAGAAATACTTGTTAATGAGATGAGAAATATAATTTCAGGAATAAGAGGAGAACCCGAAGCTCTTTATCTTCTTCCTGAGCTTGTTCTCTCTATAATCCACAAGGTCAACAATAAAATGACTCCTCTAATTGGCTACACCCAGCTTCTGATGAAGGACTCCGAAGGGCAGACCTTAGAAAGGCTGAAAAGGGTTTTTAATAGTGGTTCAATTGCATCATCAATCTTAAGTTCCCTTTTTGAATATCTTAAGACCTTCCCATTTCCGAGGAGAATGTGTGAGCTTGGAGAATTTGTAAAGGAAATTGTAGAAGAAGATGAGAGATTGAAAAAAATAGATTTTAAAATACTTGTGAATGAACCTATAAATCTTCCCATAAACAAAGCTCAAATGAGAGAAGTTGTCAGGAGGATAATTGAAAATTCCCTCGAAGTTCTTGATAAGCCTGAGAAGAGGATAGAGATAAATATCTCAAGGGAAGAAAATAATGCAATAATTGAATTCTGGGATAATGGCGAAGGAATTGATAGCGAAAATCTCAACAATATATTTGAGCCTTTCTTCACAACAAAGGAAGAGAGAGCAGGGCTTGGCTTATCCTTTGTCCACGGAATAGTAAAGAACCATGGTGGAGATGTAAAAGCAGAGAGCGAAAAGGGGAAATGGACAAAGATTACAGTCTCCCTTCCCATTATTCCTTTTGAATGGAGGGAGGAGAGGATCCTACTCCTGGCTCCAGAAAATGATTTCTATGGACTTCTTTTTAAACTTGCAAAGAGCGAATCAATAAACATAGAATGGGAAAAGTCAAAAAAAGAAATTGATTTTAAAAAATACACCCATTTAATTGTTGATGAGGAAATAGGAGTATCGGATGAGTTTATAAAAGATTCTCTCAACTCCAACTTGAGGGTAATTTTTGTTGGAAAAGAGAAAAAGGAGGGCGTTATTCTTGTAAAAAAACCAGCCTCTTTAATCGGGATATTCTCAAGAATATATTCCTAAGGAGGAAGTATGAAATACATATTCTTTTTTGCCAATGGAAAAGCTGATGGAAACAAGGATATGAAGGATATCCTTGGAGGCAAAGGAGCAGGCTTAGCTGAGATGACAAATGCTGGGCTTCCAGTCCCGCCTGGATTCACAATATCCACCCAGGCTTGCATAGAATTCTACGAAAACGGGGAAAGAATTAGCGAAGATTTGATGACTCAGGTAAAGGAAGCAATTAAAAGGCTGGAACTTTTAACATCCAAGGAATTTGGTGGAAAGGAGAATCCTCTTCTCGTCTCAGTTCGTTCGGGTGCGAAGTTTTCCATGCCTGGAATGATGGATACAATATTGAACCTTGGGCTTAACGATGAAACTGTTGAGGGGCTTTCCAAAAGGTCAAAGAACAGAAGGTTTGCCCTTGATTGCTACAGAAGATTCATACATATGTTCTCAGATGTTGTCCTTGGAATCCCAAAAAGATATTTTGAAGAAATACTTGATGAGATAAAGAAGAGAGAGGGATTTAAATATGATTATGAATTGAAGGAAGAGAATCTTGAGGAACTAATATCCCGCTATAAGTCTCTGGTCAGGGAAAAAGCGGGAATGGATTTTCCTCAGGATGTATATCTTCAATTGAAAATGGCAATAGAGGCTGTTTTTAAGTCCTGGAACAATCCAAGAGCAATAACATACAGAAAACTTTACAGAATCCCCCACAATCTTGGAACAGCTGTTAATGTCCAGACAATGGTTTTCGGGAATTTTGGAGAGAATTCTGGAACAGGTGTTGGATTTACAAGGAATCCTGCAACAGGAGAAAAGGAATTTTATGGAGAATTCCTTGAGAATGCTCAGGGTGAAGATGTTGTTGCTGGAATAAGAACTCCAAAGCCAATTTCAAAACTCCAGGATATAATGCCAGAGGCATTTAACCAGCTCAAGGAAATTGCCCACAAACTGGAAACCCACTACAGGGACATGCAGGATTTTGAGTTTACAATAGAGGATGGTAAAGTCTATATGCTACAGACAAGATCTGGAAAAAGGACAGGACTTGCCAGTGTCAAGATTGCTGTGGATATGGTTGAGGAAGGGCTTATAACTGAGGAAGAAGCACTGATGATGGTGGAGCCATCCTCCCTGAATCAGCTTCTCCACCCAATTTTCGATCCCAAGGAAAAATCTCAATATAATCCTTCTGCAAAGGGGCTTCCAGCCTCACCAGGGGCAGCATCGGGAAGAATTGCCTTTGATGCAGACAGGGCTGTTGAGATGGCTAAAAATGGTCCTGTTATTCTTGTCAGAGGCGAAACCTCTCCTGATGATATTCACGGAATGAGCGTATCCCAGGGTTTTTTGACAGCGAGGGGTGGACTTACATCCCATGCTGCTGTTGTAGGAAGGCAGATGGGGAAGCCAGCGGTTGTTGGATGCTCAGCTTTGATTATAAATGAGAAACAAGGAACCCTTGAAATAGATGGAAAAATATTGAAGGAAAATGACTGGATTTCAATTGATGGAAATACTGGTGAGTTTTTTCTTGCTAAAATTTCCACAAGACCTTCTGAGATTCTTCAAGTAATAAATGGAGAAATGAGAAAGGAAGAGTCCGAAATTTATCGCTATTTTGAGAAGATTTTGACCTGGGCTGATAGATTCAGAAGACTTGGTGTAAGAGCAAATGCAGACATTCCTAAGGATGCAAGGATAGCAAGAGCCTTTGGGGCAGAAGGTATAGGACTTTGCAGAACTGAGCATATGTTCTTTGCAAAGGAAAGGCTACCAATAATGCAAAAAATGATAATGGCGAAGGATGAAAAGGAGAGAAGAGAGGCACTTGAAAAGCTTTTACCTCTTCAAAGAGAAGATTTCTATGGTCTTTTCAAAGAGATGGAGGGCTTTCCTGTCACAATAAGAACCCTTGACCCTCCCCTTCATGAGTTCCTTCCAAAAAGGGAAGAACTTATGGTCAAAATAGCTGTTTTAAAAGCAAAGGACAGAAAAAAGCATGCAAAGAAGATAAAGGAGCTGGAAAAAATCTTGGAGAGGGTCGAGGAGCTCCATGAATTCAATCCAATGCTCGGACATAGAGGATGCAGGCTGGGGATAACATATCCAGAGATAACAGAGATGCAGGCAAGGGCAATTTTTGAAGCAGCTGTAAAGATAAAAAAAGAAGGAAAGAATGTGATTCCCGAAATAATGATCCCTCTTACAACAACAAAATCTGAGCTACAAAATCAGAAGGAGATAATAGATAGGGTGGCTGAAGAGATTATGGAAAGGGAGAATGTTAAAATCGAGTATTCTGTGGGAACAATGGTCGAGGTTCCAAGAGCAGCCATAACTGCTGAGGAAATAGCAGGAGTAGCAGAATTCTTCTCCTTCGGAACAAATGATCTCACGCAAACTGTTTACGGCATTTCAAGGGACGATTCTGGAAGATTTACAAGAGCTTATCTTGAAAAGGGGATCTGGGAATTTGATCCCTTCCAGTCCCTTGATCCAAAAGGTGTTGGGAAATTAATGGAATGGGCAGTAAAGGAAGGGCGGAAGAGAAGACCTGATTTGAAAGTTGGAATTTGCGGTGAACATGGAGGGGATCCTGACTCAATAAAGATTTGCCATGAAATTGGACTGAACTATGTAAGTGCATCTCCTTTCAGAGTTCCTGTGGCAAGACTTTCAGCTGCAAGATCCGCAATAATGGAAAGGAAAAAGCTGGAAGAAGAGAAATAAGTCGGAATTTTTAAAGGGAGTTAAAGATGGGATATAAAAAGGGAAATTCTTTTTCTCCTTCAAATAAAGGAGTTTTAATAACAGGAGCATCCTCAGGAATAGGCTTTTCAATTGCCAAATTTCTCGCAGAGAGAGGTTTTACTGTCTTCGGGACAGTAAGAAAAGAGTCTGATGCGGAAAAGCTCAAGAGCCTGAAAATTCCAGAGCTTGTCCCAGTTTATCCCTTAGACCTTACAGAACCCTCCCATATTAATATGAAAACCTCTATTTCAATACCACACAGAGATTCCGACTAAAAGATGAAGACCACTGAGATCGAACTTTTCAAAACCCTGGAACTGGGATGAAAGATTATCCTTTAGATAAACATACTTTGCCTCTCCGAAGAAGCCGATTGACCTGCTTACTCTCCAGGAGATTCCTCCACGAATGTTAGCACCTATTCCTGATGTGCTCGTTTCATAACTTCCTGAAAAAACATCCCAGGTGGTAAAATCAACAAAATCTCCCTCCTGAACATATTTCCAGAAATAAATTCCTAACCCCCCGCCGAGGTATGGTGCTATTGGTCTGTGGGCTCCTCCAGGATAAATCTTAAAATTTGCTTCAATGGGGACAATGCTTAAGGAAAGGGACTGATAAATTGGTGAGCCATCCTCATATTCCCAGTCTCTGTAAGAGGTTGTGAGCTCCCTTGAGTAAGTGCCAACTTCCAGGGAAAAGGAAAGGGTCCTTTCTACAAAGACTTCCCATTCCACAGATACAAAACTCCCTTCAAAATCTTTCTTTTCCAGATAAAGATTCTGCCTGTTTATATCCCACAGATCACTTTCCTGAGAAGGGTTAAACTGTCCAAGCTTCAGCTTTAAAGAGTCTGCAAAAATTGGGCTTGAAATTAAGATAATTGAAGTTAGAATTAAAAACCTTTTCATGTTTCCTCCTTTCATACAGACCTTCTATCAAATTTGATGCCAGATTAAAACCCTCATAAATAAATGCTCTAAGGATGAATGGGTGTCATTTTTAGATGTCAATTGTCCTTTTATGTTGGAAAAATTATCTTCTGAAGATACGAAGAAAAATTGTAAAAAGAACAGAAAGGAAAATGCTGAGTAGGATGGAAGTGGTTAAAGGGAAATAAAAGGTAAAATTTTCTTTTTTAATTACAATGTCACCTGGAAGTTTTCCAATTCTTAAGGAGCTAAGGATTCCAGTAAGAATCCCGAGAATGATAAAGAACAAACCTATTATCAAAAAAAGGAAAGAAATAGACCTGAACATATAAAAATAATATCATTTTTCCCTAAAAAAAGTAAGTCGAGGAGATAAGTTTCTTATTGTTTTAAGATTTTTGATGAGAAATTAAGCAAAAAATTAACTCCCACTTATCAGCTGTTATCTCCTGTGGCGAAAAGTTTTTTATTTTCTTCCCACCATTTCTCCCATTTCTCAGGGTCAGCACCAAAATGTTTCTCTGTTATCGTCTCTAATGTTTGTTCTATCCACTCTTCAAACATAGAATCATAGCGAGAATCCTTCCTCCTCTTCATACCCTTAATATCTTTCAGTAAAGCAATAAGAGGTTCTACTGCACGAAAATCTTTTATCCCTTTTTGTGCCAACATACTCAGCGGAGGACAAACATGGCATCGGACTACCCAATCCTTATCGTTAAGTTCAGCAATAAGGAAATCCACTGCTTTGGGGTCTTCTGTTTCAGCTAAAGCATTTAGTCC
>JBBIMS010000115.1:0-1574 GCA_037444285.1 Candidatus Aminicenantota bacterium
GGGCTGAGAATTTCTTTGGAAGGTCTTTTAGCTCCTCTCTTTTTGTAAGTGCCTCCTCAATTCTATCTTCCAATTTTCTCGAAATTGTTGATGAGGTTGAAAAAAAGGGTTTAAGGGAGGAAAGGACAATTCATGAAGATGGGAAATGGTATCATGTTCAGGTTGTTCCTATAAAGGGAGAAAAAGGAATGCTGGGTTCAATATTCATGCTCCAGGACATTACTGAAAGGAAAAGGGAGGAGGAGATTTTAAAGGAAAGGGATAAAATGGCTTCCCTTGGAGAAATGGCATCTTATCTTGCCCATGAAATTAAAAATTCTGTTGGTATAGCTCTTGGATACCTAAAAATGTCCAATGAAAAAAGAGACTATGCTGAGAAAGCAATAAAGGAACTCAATACAATATCCAGTAACATAGAGAGATTCCTTGATTTTGCCCGACCCCTCCATGTTAGAAAGGAGGATTTAGAGTTGAAAGAGATTATATCTGAAATTATTGGTAGTTTTGGAAAAGTCGAGCTGAGCCTTGAAGGAGAATTTCCTCGACTCCAGGGTGATAGAAATTTGCTAAAAATTGTTTTTCTGAATTTGATGAAGAATAGTATTGAGGCTGGATCTTCCCATATAAAAATAAAGAGTTACTGGAAAAAGGGTGAAAAGGACATTTTGATTGATTTTATAGATGATGGAACCGGAATCCCAGAAGAAAAGGCTGAAAAGGTATTTCTACCATTTTTCAGCACAAAGGAAGGAGGAGCAGGTTTAGGGCTTTCCCTTTCTAAGAATATAATCCTCCATCATGGAGGAGAGATAAAAATAATCCCCTCGGAAAAGGGGACAACTGTGAGAATTATTCTTCCAGTTAGCTTTTAAAAAACAATTTCAGATGTTAAAATCTTAAAGAGATGAGGAAGTTAATTTTTTCCGTCTCTTTTATTATTTTATTTTCTTTATCCTTTATTCTCTGCGAGGAAATACCATCCATAAAAGGTTCTGTAAATCCTTTTGAAATAAAGAAGGATTTTCTTTATCTGTCAAGATTTCCAACAACTAATTACTTCGACCAGATAGGAAGGAAGTTCGCAATCTTGGGAGAAGAAACTGGAGATATTGAGGCATGGGGATTTCCTGTCAAGATTTTGAGAAACTTGGAAATTTCTTTCATCTTTCCTGACATGGTCGAGCCTGAACCAGGTTATAAATTTTTGAGGAGGTTTGAAGCAACTCCTGAGACGAAGGTCATTACTTACTCCAATCAATATTTTACATTGAAGGAAATTATAATTGTTCCAAGGAATCTCCCTGGAGCAATTCTGCTTCTGGATTTCTCTTGTGTTAAACCAGTTAAAGTCATCATAAATTTCATACCCTCTCTTCAACCCATGTGGCCAGCTGGAATTGGAGGTCAATACTGCTTCTGGGACGAAAGCTTAAATGCCTATGTTATTTCTGAAAGCTCAAGAAAGTTCAATGCCATAATTGGCTCACCCTTCGCAGAAAGAATCTCGTCTCCCCCTGCCCATCAATTTTCAGACAGACCTTATCAATTTAAGATCCAACTACCTGAAATGGAAA
>JBBIMS010000115.1:1600-6035 GCA_037444285.1 Candidatus Aminicenantota bacterium
TCATTCCCATTGCAATTGCAGGAGGTAAATACCCAAGGGAAGATGTAAAAAGATATATCAGGAACTTATCGATAAACCTTATAAGTTCTATGAAGAAAATTTGAATTATTACAGGGATCTTATGGATAATACCTTAAAGATAACTACTCCTGACCCTGAAATTAACAGAGCATTTTCCTTTGCCAAGTTAGCCCTTGACACCCTCTTTATTGAGAATCCTGATCTCGGTTCATCCCTTGTCGCAGGTTTTGGGAAATCAGGGGGGAGTGGAAGACCAGGTTTCGGATGGTTCTTTGGAGGAGATTCTTTTATCAATTCACTATCCCTTTTATCCTGTGGGAATTTTAAACCTGTAAAGAGCTCCCTTGAGTTCTTCAGGAAATTCCAGAGGGAGGATGGAAAGATCTCCCATGAGATATCCCAATCCGCTGGAATAATAAATTGGTTTAAAGATTACCCTTTTGCCTTTATCCATGGAGATACAACACCTTATTATATTCTTTCATTCTATGAATATGTAAGGAGAACTGGAGATGTTTCTTTCTTGAAAGAAAACTGGGAATCCCTTAAAAAAGCTTTTAACTGGTGTATCTCCACCGATGAAAATGGAGATGGACTTATGGACAATAAAAAGGCGGGGCTCGGAGCCCTCGAGTTCGGGCAGATGATAAATATAAGGACAGATGTCTATCTTGGGAGTGTTTGGGTAAAAGCTACTGAGTCCTTTTCAAGGATGGCAGAAATAATTGGAGATTATGAATCCAAAAGAATTTCTGACGAATTATTTAAAAAAGGGCTTAAAAATCTTAAAGATAAATTCTGGGATGAGGGTAAAAATTCTTACATATACGCCATCGGTGAAAGGAACGAAAGGGTTGATGCCATAACTCCCTGGCCATCCTTCCCCATTGCCTTCGGTCTTTTTGTTGGCGAAAAAGCTCTAAAGACAGCTGAAAGGATTTCTTCCTCTGAAATTTCAACTCCCTGGGGTTGCAGAATCCTCAGCAGGAAAGAGAAGTTTTACGACCCTCTTAATTACAACTATGGTGCAGTTTGGCCCTTTATTACAGGATTTGCATCCCTTTCAATGTTCAAGACTTATCAGGATCTTCCAGCTTTCCATCTTCTAAAGGGGCTTGCAAAGAATCATCTTGAATTTTCCTATTCGTCCTGCCATGAAGTTTTTTCAGGAGAGAGCTTCTCACCCCTTGATGAATCTGTCCCCCATCAAGGATTCTCATCCAATGCTTTTTTGCTCTCTCTGATAAATGGGCTCCTCGGGATTTCGGTTGATTCTCTGAAAAATTCTTTATATTTTGAGCCCAAAATTCCTTCTAACTGGGATTTTGTCAATGTTGAAAACATATTTATGGATAAAAGAAGGATTTCAATTTTTCTGAAAAAAGGAGCTGACATTATTTCCATTAAATTAAAAAATACAGGCAAACCTTTCAATTTTGTTCTTTCCATCCCCCTTTCCTTCGGTTCAAAAGTAAAAGGTGTTGAAAACAACGGGAAAGGAATTCCCTTTAGCATAAGGAAGCTTTATGGGAAAGAAATCCTTGAAATTAGACTTTATGTAAAAGGAGAAAATGACCTAAAAATTAGACTGGATGAGGGTGTTTCTTTCTATTCAATAGAAAAAATGCCTGAAATAGGAGATTTAGACGAAACCCTTAAAATAACTGGTATTTACTGGAAGGGGGATATAATAGAGATCAAACTTGAGGGGATTGGCGGAAGAAATTACTCAATGGGGGTTAAAAACGCAGGAAGGATCAAAAGAATTGAAGGTGCTAAATTGGAAAAGGAAAGGATAGTAATATCCTTTGAGGGTGAAGAGGGTGTAGTATCAGCTTTTTTGCGGTTGCATCTAATTTTAAACCTTTGATAAAATACGAATCTTAAAAAATGAGAGGCAGCGGTGTATTAGCTCACATAACTTCTTTGCCATCCTCTTACGGAATTGGAGATATTGGCTATTCATCCTACTGGTTTTGCGACCTTCTCAATTCAATGGAACAAACTTACTGGCAGATTCTTCCAATAAATCCCGTTGAAAGTCTTTACGAATTCTCCCCCTACTCTTCCTGTTCTGCCTTTGCAGGTAATGTTCTACTTATAAGCCCTGAACTACTCTTTGAGGACGGATTAATTTCTAAAGATGAGCTCAAACCATCCATTTATTTTTCAAAGGAGAAAGCAGACTACGAAAACGCATCTTTTTATAAAAAAAGACTCCTCGAGATTTCATTTGAAAATTTTCTGAAGAACAATAAAAAAAGAGAAGAGTTCCAAGAATTCTGTGAAAGGGAGAAATACTGGCTTGAAGATTATTCCCTCTTCATGGTTTTAAAGAAGATTTTTAAAAATAGGGAATGGGGCAGATGGGACCATGAACTGATTGAGAGAAAAGGGTCTGCTCTTGAAAATTTGAGAAGGGAGAACAGACTGGAAATTGAAAGGGTGAGGTTCTCCCAGTTTATATTCTTCAAGCAGTGGGCACGGCTAAGAGATTATTGTAGGAGTAAAGAAATAAAGATAATCGGTGACATTCCAATTTATGTAAATTTTGACAGTGTAGATGTATGGGTAAACAAGGAGATATTCAAATTAAAAGGTGATAGAGAACCTGAGTTTGTAAGCGGGGTTCCTCCTGATCATTTCAGCCCCTACGGACAACTCTGGGGGCATCCAGTTTACAACTGGGAAATTCTTCTGAAAAGGGATTTTGATTGGTGGATTCTAAGAATTTATCATTTTTCGAGACTTTTTGATATAACAAGGATTGACCATTTCAGAGGATTTGAAAGTTACTGGGAAGTTCCTTTTGGAGAAAAGACAGCATCTAATGGTAAATGGGTGAAAGCTCCTGGAGAGAATTTCCTGAAAAAATTATTTGAAAAGCTTCCTGATATTTCCCTCATTGCTGAAGACCTTGGAGGTTATACTGAAGAGGTCCAGAGATTGTTGAAAGTTTTTAATATTCCAGGAACAAGAGTTCTCCATTTCGCCTTTTCCGATGGAAGCCCTGACAATCCTTATTTGCCTCACAACTTTGAAAGGAATTGCGTAGTTTACACCGGAACCCATGACAACAACACCACAAAAGGGTGGTTTGAAAAGGAGCTTGATGATAAGGGAAGGAGAAGGGTAATCGAGTATTTAGGAAGGGAAATATCCGTAGAGAATGTCAATTGGGAGCTTATAAGGCTGGCAATGCAATCGGTTGCAGATATTGCAATAGTTCCTATGCAGGATATCCTTGGAATTTCAGAAGAGGGAAGAATGAATAAGCCAGCAACAACTTCTGGAAACTGGAGATGGAAGTTTGAAAAAGGGCAAGTTAAGGAAGAAATTAAAATTAAATTCTTAGAGATGACCAAAATATATGGAAGGGGTAGAAAGTTAAAATTATTCGTACCTTAGAGCTTCTATCGGGCTTTGGGATCCTGCCTTTTGCGCTGGAAAAACACCAAATGCAAGACCAACTGACACTGAAATAAAAAGCCCTAAGAGGACAGACCACAATGAAACCTGAGCAGGGATTGGAGAAAACTTTCTTACAAAGAAACTTACAATCCACCCAAGAATAATCCCAAAAACCCCTCCAACACCTGTAAGAATGGATGATTCCCAGAGAAACTGCAGCATTATATCTCCGTTTCTTGCTCCAATTGCTTTCCTGATCCCAATCTCCCTTATCCTCTCCCTCACTGAAACAAGCATTATGTTCATAACTCCGATTCCACCAACAAATAAGGCAATGGAGGCAATTACAATCATTGCAGTGTATATTCCTGTTGTAAGCTGGCGGTAGAGATTTGCTATTGTGTCCTGAGTGAATACTGCAAAATTGTTGGGTTTCATGAATGGAACTCCTCTTCTTCTCCTCAGAAGCTCTTCTATCTCTTCTATTGCTTTATCAAGAAGTTCGGGAGATTTTGGCTTTGCAGCAATAAATACATCTTCTGCCTGTGGGTAAAGCTTTTTCAGTGTGTGAAAGGGTATTGCAACAACTTTGTCCTGGGTCTGCCCAAAAATTCTTCCCTTTTTCTCAAGGGTCCCAATAACTTTAAATTTTATGCCATTTATGTAAATTTCCTTTCCGATGGGATCTGTTCGTGGGAAAAGGGATTCTGAAACCTCAGCCCCAAGAACACATACATTAACCTTGTGGAGCATCTCATCTTCGGTAAAAAATCTTCCATCTTCAATTGGGTTTTCAAAAACCTCCCAGTAATCAGGATTTGCTCCATAGAAATCGGGATTTTTAATTTCCACATCCCTGTATTTAACAACTATTTCTCCCACATCAAAGGGAGAGATGTAATTCATATAAGTTACCTTTCCCACAGACGGGCAATTCTCCTTTATTGCAATTGCATCTTCAAAAGTTATGGGCTTTCTATGCCTTTCTTCCTCTGGCATTCTT
>JBBIMS010000116.1:0-1071 GCA_037444285.1 Candidatus Aminicenantota bacterium
ATTAATTTTGATCTAACCAATATTATTTCGGAGACATTTTATATGATCTAACGCGCAAAATTTTTTATAAAAACCAAGTTATGATATAATTTTTTCTTGAATCTTGGACACCTGAAGGCAAGAGGATAAATGTCCGAAAGGATTGAAAATAGTGAGTCAGCTTCAAGAATATTTGAACCAGTAATAGGGCTTGAGATTCACGCTCAGTTAAAGACCAACACTAAATTATTCTGCGGTTGTCCTATTAAATTTGGTGCACCACCTAACACTCTTGTCTGTCCAGTCTGTCTTGGATTGCCTGGCGCCCTTCCTGTTCTCAACAAAAGAGCAGTTGAATTTGCAGTTAAAGTTGCAATAGCCCTGAACATGAAAATCAACAATATTTCTTTCTTCGCGAGAAAGAATTACTTCTATCCTGATCTGCCGAAGGGTTATCAGATAACCCAGTATAAAACCCCTATTGCTGAGGATGGGTATCTTGAGATTATAATTGAAGGAAGAAAGAAGAGGATAGGGATAGAAAGGTTAACCCTTGAGGAGGATGCGGGAAAGATGATTCACGATGCTCCTGGTCTTAACGAAAAGAGTCTAATTGACTTCAACCGCTCAGGAGTTCCCCTTGTTGAAATTGTTACAAAACCTGACATATCTTCACCAGAGGAAGCTTCAGAATTTTTCAGCCTCCTAAGAAGTATTCTGATTTATCTTGGCGTAAATGATGGCAACATGGAAGAGGGTAACCTCAGATGTGATGCAAATGTCTCTGTAAGAGAATTGGGAAAAAGCGAGTTTGGAACTCGGACAGAGATAAAAAATCTAAATTCATTTAAATTTTTAAAATTAGCTCTTAAATATGAAATAGAAAGGCATAAAAAGAAAATTCTGGAGGGGGAAAAGATTACCCTTGAGACAAGAACTTTCAATCCAGCTACAGGTGAGACAGTTTTAATGAGAAGCAAAGAGGAAGCTCATGATTACAGATATTTTCCAGAGCCTGATCTTCCTCCCCTTTTCATCTCTGATGAATTCATAGAAAAAATAAAGGAAGAAATCCCTGAACTTCCCAATGCT
>JBBIMS010000116.1:1081-1924 GCA_037444285.1 Candidatus Aminicenantota bacterium
ATTGAAAGATATATAGAAGATTTTGGGCTTGGATTAGACCAGGCTAAGACATTGGCTCAGAGTAAGGATCTTGCAGATTATTTTGAAGAGGTTGCAAAAAGAACATCAATGCCAAAAAAATCTGCCAACTGGATTCTTGGAGATGTTATGAAGTATATAAATGAGAACAACATTGATATAAATTCTTATCCTGTTCCCCCATCATCCCTCTCTGAGCTTATCTTAGAGGTTGAAAATGGAAAAATTCCAAGAAATATTGGAAGGGATTATCTTCAGATAATGGCAAAGGAAAGAAAGGGGATAAAAGAGATTATTGGTGAAAGGGGAGAGGAGTTGATAGAGGAGGAATCCCTTAGAGCAATGATAAGAGAGGTTATAAAGACAAATCAAAAGCCATTGGAGGATTGGATCAAAGGTAAAACTCAGGTTTTCGGATTCTTCATGGGAGAGGTTATGAAGAGAAGTAAAGGGAAAGCAGATGCAAATATTGTAAAAAAACTGTTGAAGGAGATTCTGGATGAGTTCAGTAACTCCAGAAGAGATTAAAAGGCTTAAAAATATTGCCCGAATTTTAAGAATAAATACCTTGAAAATGTTAACAATTGCTGGCTCAGGACATCCTGGCGGTTCCCTTTCCTCAGCAGATATAATAGCAGTTCTATTCTTTCACAAGATGAAACTTGACCCTAAAAACCCTGATTGGGAGGAGAGGGACAGGTTTATTCTTTCAAAAGGGCATTGTGCTCCAATTCTTTATTCAGCTCTTGCTGAACGTGGTTTTTTCCCAAAAGAATGGCTCTGGAATTTGAGAAAGATAGATTGGCCTCTCCAGGGTCACCCTGA
>JBBIMS010000116.1:1956-5978 GCA_037444285.1 Candidatus Aminicenantota bacterium
CCACTGGTTCCCTCGGACAGGGACTCTCGGTTGCCAATGGACTTGCCCTTGGATTGAGGTTGAGGGGGATAAAGTCAAAGGTTTATGTTTTGATGGGAGATGGAGAGCTCCAGGAAGGTCAGGTATGGGAAGCTGCCATGACATCTTCCCACTATAAAATTGATAACCTCTGCGCCATTGTAGATTACAACGGTCTTCAAATAGATGGATTTGTTAAGAATATAAAATCCATAGAGCCTCTCAGGAAGAAGTGGGATGCTTTCGGATGGCACACAATTGAGATAAATGGACATGAGATATATGAGATAATAAATGCCCTCAACCGAGCTGACAGAATGAAAGAGAAGCCAACAGTTATTATTGCCCATACAATAAAAGGTAAAGGGGTTTCTTTTATGGAAAATAAAGTCGAATATCACGGTGTATCTCCAACAAAGGAGGAGCTCGAGAAAGCTTTATTGGAACTGGAGAAAGAGGATGGGTAATGTTATTGAGAAAAGCTTAAGGGATGTTTATGGTGAAACCCTTGTGGAACTGGGAAGGAAGAATCCTAAAATAGTTGTTCTCGATGCTGACCTTTCAGGTTCAACAAGGACCTTTCTCTTTGCCAAGGAATTTCCGGAGAGATTTTTCAATGTTGGTGTTTCTGAGCAGGATTTGATAGGGACTGCTGCAGGATTTGCTCTCAGTGGACTCATTCCTTTTGCATCTACCTTTGCCATATTTCAAACTGGAAGAGCATGGGAACAAATTAGACAATCTATTTGCTATGCAAAGCTTAATGTAAAGCTTGTTGCATCCCACGGAGGAATTACAGTTGGAGAGGATGGACCAACCCATCATGCAACAGAAGATATCGCTTTAATGAGGGTCCTTCCCAATATGACTGTAATTGTTCCTGCAGACTACTTCGAAACAAAAAGGGTAATTGAGAAGATTGCTGAACATTATGGTCCCTGTTATGTGAGACTTGCAAGACCTAAATTCCCTGTTGTTTTTGATGAAAGATATGAATTCGAGATAGGGAAAGGGAAAATAGTAAAAGATGGCTCAGATGTAACGATTATAGCCATGGGTATAACCCTATTTCATTCCTTAAAAGCTTCGGAAGAGCTTGAAAAGGAAGGAGTTTCTGTAAGGGTAATAAATATGTCCACAATAAAGCCAATTGATAGAGATTTAATAATTGAATCAGCTAAAAAGACAGGGGCAATCTTGACTGTTGAAGAGCACTCCATAATAGGGGGGCTCGGTTCTGCTGTGAGTGAAGTTATTGTTCAGGAGTATCCTGTGCATCAGAAAATTCTTGGTGTTCCTGACACATTCACTCAGTCAGGGAAGCCTGATGAACTTTTGGACAGGTGCGGAATCTTGAGCCATCACATCAAGAAGAGTGTTCTTGAACTTTTGAAGAAGAAAAAGTAAAATCTAAGGGTTTCTGGAATTTAAAGATGATTCAGTTTTTCAGAGTTTACAAACAGTATAGACCACCTGCATATGCCCTAATGGATATAAATGTATTTATAGATAAGGGAGAGTTTGTTTTTATCACAGGACCTTCAGGAGCGGGGAAGACAACATTTCTCAAGCTAATTATGAGGGAAGAAATTCCCACATCAGGTAATGTGGTTGTAAATGGAAGGAATGTAAAGCAGATTCCGGATTCCAGGATACATCAGTTGAGGAGATCGATAGGTCTCGTTTTTCAAGATTTTCATCTGATTCCCCAGTGGAATGTTTACGATAATGTTGCTGTAACTTTGAGGGTGCTCGGAATTTCTGAAAAGGAGATTAGAAAGAGAGTTTTAAAAACCCTCAGTTTACTTGGACTTTATCATAGTGTCTGGAAATTCCCCCTTGATATTTCAGGAGGAGAGCAACAAAGGGTGGCAATTGCAAGGGCTATTGTAAATAACCCGTTAATCCTTCTTGCCGATGAACCAACAGGAAACCTTGACCCCTCTCTTACCCGAGAGATAATACAAATCTTTAAAAACATAAATGCGCAGGGAACAACAGTTGTAGTTGCGACTCATAACATTGATTTGATTAAGGAAGTTAAGAAAAGGACTATATTTCTTGATAATGGAAAGTTAGTAGGGGAGGAAAGGTATTAACCTGACATATCCAATTGTATATCTTAAGACATTTCATCAGCTCCTGAGGGGAAATTTTCTGGTAAATCTTCTTTCCACAGCTCTAATTTCATTTACTCTTTTCATTTATGGGCTTTTTATTTATATAAATCACAATTTAAATCTTGGTGTTTCAAGCATGTCATCTGAATTGACTGTTGTTGTCTTTTTGAAGGAAAATCCCGAGCCTGATGATATTGAGGAGATAAAGAAAATCTTAGAAAATACTAAAGAGTGGAGGTTCATTGATGGAAAGACAGCGAAAAAGGAGTTTGAGCAAAAATTCCCTGAGCTGTCCCATCTTCTTTCAGGGCTAAGTGAAAATCCATTCCTCCATCCTTTGAATTGAAAATTGAGAGGGGGAAGAGAGAGGAATTTTATCAGCTTGAAAAATCCCTTAGAGAGATTCCATCGGTGGCTCAAATTTATAACAGTGGAGATTTATCAAGGCAGGTGGGAAATATAGGAAGAATTATTGTATTTGTGGGAATGTTTTTGAGTTCAGTCCTTTTTATTGCTTCCATCTTTACAATTTTTAACACAATAAGATTGAATCTTGTTTACTATAAAGATATTATTGAAATTCTCAGGCTTGTTGGAGCGAGCCTTTGCTTTGTGAAAATTCCCTTTTATCTTCTCGGTTTCTTTCTCGGATTTGCAGGAGGAGTTATCTCGATAATTTTCCTTTTTCTAATTACAAAAGGTCTATTTTCATATGTATCGCCCTTCTTAGATACAATTAAAGGTTTTTTCCCCTTTGTCTTTCTACCACTACCAAAGTTAATTCAAATCTTAGGACTTAGCGTAATAATAAGCTTATTTGCAACCTGGGTTTCGATAAAAAGTTATATGAAATAATTCCTTTCATTTAAGAGTCTCTTATTGGAATGATGTTTTAATTATATAAGATTAAGAGTTTATCTGGCGCCTTTTATCTCGGGAAAATCTCTTTTGGGACAGAGGGGAATTCCCTCATAAGTTTTTTATAGTATTTCTTAATGTCTGCACATTCAGGATCTTCTTCACACTCTCCACAGCAGGGTCTTATTTGCTTTACAGTCCATTTCCCATTTTCTTTATAGAGGAGTGCATCTACTGGTTCATATTTATTCCTTCCGTCTGGACTCTGAGGGTAGGTCTCAATCCATGCCCATTCATCTTTTACTTTGAGGTATTTAACCAAAAAGACAATATTTTCTGGCTCTATTACACCTTTTAAAGCATTTCTTAAAGCGTCCATTATAGCCTTACGCTCAGGGCTTCCCTTAGGTGGTGTGTAAGGTTCTGAAGAGATGGCAAATTTTACTGAAAATGAACTTGTAATAATCAAAAAAATAAATACTGAAAGTATAAAAATCTCCTTAATGTTATTTTCTTTTTTGCGACTAATAAAAAATCCCTCTGCCATTTTTATGATCTTTAACTGATCTATTTCTTCTTCTCTATCTCCTCGATGAACTTTTTGAGCTCTATTGATCTGTCTGAGTTTGGATCAAGTTTTATGCATTTCTTGAAATAAAAAATTGCCTGATCCTTCAAATCAAGGTTTTCATAGCAGAGAATTCCGAGATTGAAGTATGTGTCAGGGTTGTTGGGGTTAATTTCCGTAGCCTTTAGATACATTTCCAGAGCCTTTTTGTAATCCTTCATCCCCTTGTAAGTAATGCCAAGATTTATAAAAACTTTCTCGCTTTTTGGTGTAAGACTGAGTTGTTTTTGATAAGCCTCTTCAGCCCTTTCATAAAACCCTACTTGAAGATAGCAGTTCCCGATGTATAAGTAAATTTCAGGGAAATTCGGATTCTTTTCAGCAACAGCCTTGAATTCTTTTAGGGCTGATGCAAAATCCTCTTTATTGTAAAAATCCAACCCTCTTTTAAACATAAT
>JBBIMS010000117.1:0-5932 GCA_037444285.1 Candidatus Aminicenantota bacterium
TTCTGAAATTAAAAAAAGAATGGAGAAATTTTCTTCAGTATCTTTTATTTTCTTTTTCAGGCGGTAGAAACCGCCTGAAAGGAAGCCTGTAAAATAACCTTAAAAACTTTAAAAAATAAAAAGGGGGTTTATATGAATTTAGAGGAAATTAGAAAAAAAATTGATATTTTAGATTTTGAAATTTTAAGGCTTTTAGAAGAAAGATTTGAATTGGCTCTCATGGCAAATAGGTTAAAATCAAATGTGTATGACGAGAAAAGAGAGAGGGAAATCTTTGAAAATATCTCCCGTTATCACAAAAATCCAATAATTGGAGAAATTTTCAAACAAAATCTTTTCAAGATGATATTAGCAGAGAGTAAAAGGCTACAATTAGAGAAAATTCAGCTAATTGGTTTTCAGGGAGAACATGGAGCAAACAGTGAGGTAGCTGCGAAGATTTTTAATTCAAGTTTACTACCATTTCCTTGCAAGGAATTTAAAGATGTGGTCGAAGGAGTAAAAGAAAATTATCTTGATTTTGGTATACTACCTGTTGAAAATACATCCGAAGGTTCAATAGGGGAAGTAAATGACCTCTTGGCTTCCAGTGATCTTTTCATTGTAGGAGAAATAAAGCTACAAATTAACCATTCACTTCTTACCCTTCCTGAAACAGGTTTTAATGAAATCAAGTATGTCTACTCCCATCCCCAGGCACTGGCTCAATGTAGAAAGTTCATATCTCAGAACAACTTTGAACCTAAACCCTTCTACGATACTGCAGGAGCAGCAAAATGGCTCGCAAAGACAAGGCAACCAGGGAGTGCTGTTATAGCAAATCGCTCATGTGAGCAATATGGGCTCAAAATAGTAAAGGAAAACATTCAGGATGAGGCAATTAATTTAACTCGATTTGTAATTATCTCCAGAAGAGAAAGTTCTGAAGATGGAAACAAATGCTCAATTGTCTTTTGTATACCCGACAGAGTTGGAGCCCTTTGCAATGTATTGAAAATATTCGAAGAAAATAGAATTAACCTTTCGAGAATAGAGTCCCGACCGGATAAAAAGGAAAAGGGTAAATACATTTTCATATTAGACTTTTCTGGTTCTGTAAAGGATGAAAATGTACGCCTTGCGATCGAGAAGGTTAAAGAGAAAACAGAGTTTTTCAAATTTCTGGGATGCTATAAGGGATTTAGTGTAAGTACATGATTTGAGTTTTTAGAAAGGTTATGGATCAATTATTAGGGACAAAATAAACTTCTATTCAAAACTCCCATCTTTGTTAAAATAAGATATTTTTGATATTATAGAATCTTTATGGAAGATTTGTCTCTTTTTTACAATTTCTGGGAAGAAAATAAGGTAAAAATTGACGAATTTATAGAGAAATCTTTACCCTCTTCAGAGGATTTCCCTTCAATACTTCTACAGGCTATGAGATATGGAATTCTAAATGGAGGTAAGAGAATAAGACCTATTATAACCCTTGCAGTTTCCCATGTTTTTGGAGGAAATGAAGAGAGGGTTTTACCTGCTGCTTGTGCTATAGAGTTTGTCCACTCCTCATCCCTGATCCTTGACGACCTTCCTTGCATGGACAATGCTATTATGAGAAGGGGGAAGGAAACCTGTCACAGGGTTTTCGGAGAGGAAATTGCAATTCTTGCTGCCTTTGGCCTTCTAAACCATGCCTTCTATCTAATAACAACTTTGAAGGAATGGAAAGTAAAAGAAAAAGTTATAACGAATTTGATTTCTATTCTTACTGATGCTATAGGACCCAATGGCTTGATAGCCGGGCAAACGATAGATCTTACAACAAAGAAACCTATTGATTTTGAGCTTCTTGAATTTATGCATTCAAAAAAGACAGGAGCTCTTTTTCAGGCTTCGGCTCTTTTTGGAGCAATCCTTTCCAACGCTCATGAACACGAGCTGGAAGCAATTAAGAACTATTCCAAAAACCTTGGCCTTGCCTTCCAGATAAAGGACGATATTCTTGATACAGAAGGTGATCCCAAGAAAATGGGAAAGGAGAAGGGGAAGGATAAGAGGGAGACAAATTTTGTTTCCTTTGCAGGCTTAGAAGGAGCCAAAAGGATTATGGAGGAACTTGTTGAAACATCGATCAAAGCAATTTCTTTTCTCCCTCGAAGTGAACTTCTCGTCCAGATGGCAAAATATGTTATGTTGAGGGATAGATAATGGATAGAAACATTGATGAAATAAAGGAAAAATTAAAATCCCTTGGCTATTTGGAGTGGAGGATAGGAGGTTTCTTTGTAGGGGGAAAGCCAAAATTTCTCATTTTAATTTCGAAAATCTCCTTTATCGGAGCTATTATTTTCGGCTTTGGATTCAGTTTATTATACCTGATAACAAATCTCCCATTAATATCAAATTTCCTTGACCTTTTCCTTCTTTTTATTTATATCTCAGTTAGCATCTTCATAATACTCCTTGCTTTTCTTGCAATATTCGGATTGGTTATAAACTATCCTCTTAAAAAACTTAGATTAAAAGCAAAGCCTTCCAATACCCTCTTTCACATCCTTACAATTCTTTTTTCAATTTTAATTACATTTTATTTATTCTTTTGGTTTAAAGGACAGGTCTTCCCTTCTCCCTATTACTTTGTTTTCATACTTATTCCCCTTTCTCTCATATTTATATTTTTCTTCAGAATCTTTCTCCTCTCAATCTTCCTTTTAATGGGGAATATTTCGATGGATCCCCTCCCTTCAAAGAGGAGTCTTGTTTTCCTTTCCATCTTAATTGTTTTTTCCTTCAGCCTGATTCTTTTCATTGAAGGATTTGAAAAGGAAGATGGAGAAAGTTTTTCCCCTGAAAGAACCAATATAAAAGTTGCCATTATTGGAGTGGATGGTTTTGATATATCCTTTGCCAGAAATTTAATAGAAGAAGGTAAACTCCCCTTTTTAAAAATGATTTTTGAAAAAGGGCTTGTATGTAAGTATAAAGCAAAGGAGCCAAGAATCCCTGCTCTCTTCTGGACAACTGTTGCAACCGGCGCACCTCCAGAAGAGCATAACATCCGTGCCTTTCAATCAACATCTCTGATTGGGATAGAGACTCCTCTACAGTTTAAGAGAGACCCTTCAGGTATTCTATGGGCATTAAACTCCCTTTTCCTCAATTCAAAAATTGCTCAACTCGAACCAATCTCAAGCTATCTCAGAAACTCAAAGACTCTCTGGGAAATTTTCTCTGAAAAAGGCTATAAAATAGGTCAGATCAATTGGTGGGCCTCCTGGCCTGCTGATGAGGTAAGGGACTTCTCAATTACAGATAGGGCTTTCGAAAAAATTAAAGAGGGGATGGAGCTGGAAATGGATTACTATCCTCACTACATAAAAGATGACCTGCTCCTTTCCCTTGATTTATCAGAATCTTTTCAGCCCGACTCTTTTATCTCAAGCGCTGTCCAGAGACTTTTCGAAAATTATTCTCCTGAGCTTTTCATGGTTTATCTTCCGGGACTCGATATACAGTGGGAAAAGAATTTTAAAAATCAGATTGAGGAGGTGAGGGACTTAAAAAATTCCATATATAGGCTTGAGGAGGCTTTTATAAAGGAAGATTCAATTCTTGAAAAAATTTCAAACTCCCTCAAAGATTACACGAAAATATTCGTTTTTGACCCTGGGAGAAATTTAAAAAACAAGGGAATAAAGAAGGGAGAGGATGGAGTGCTCATATTTCAGGGTTATCCATTCAAAAAAGACTCTCTCCTTGAGTATCAAATCCCTGAAAAAATTGCTCCCACTGTTTTGTTTATCTCAGGTTTTCCAGTCTCTGAGAAGATGAGGGAACCAATTATGGAATCCATAAGTGAAGAGTTCAAAAGGACTCACAAACTTAAAAAGATAAAGACCTTTGGCAAAAAGAAGGAAAAAAGAATTGTCTCAAAGTTTAACAGGGAACTCCTTGAAAACCTTCGTTCTCTGGGTTACATCGAATAAATCAGGAGGTCATAAATGAGGGAATGCTCATTGAAAAAGAACCTTGAAATTTGCAATTGTAGTTATGAGCCCTGCCCGAGAAAGGGAATCTGTTGTGAGTGTCTCCATTACCATAGAAAAATGGGTGAACTTCCTGCCTGTTTTTTCCCTCCTGATGTAGAGAAGACTTATGACAGAAGCCTTTCCAGATTCCTCAGCCTTTATAAAAAATAAACAATTTCTTGATTTTAAATCAACATTGTTTGATAATAAAAATTGAAATGCTGGGATTAGAAACAAACAGGAGGCAAAATGAATGTTAAATGGTCCTTTTTTATAATTATTGTTTTAATCTGTGCAATTCTTGCCTATCTCTTTGTTTTTTCTCCTCCGTGGTTGACCAAGAAAGTTCCCCTTTTAAATAAAATCGCACAATTTTTCCAGCCTGTAAAACCTGAAGAACTCAAGGAATCGATTCAAATCTTAGATATTGACACCTATTGGGGTGAAAAGTATGTAAGACCGTGGGAGACTGTTCTTGTCCCTGTTATATCCTTCAAGGTAAAAAATATAGGGCAGAAACCCCTTCAATATGTTTCCTTTAATGCTGTTTTCCGTTTCAAAGGAGAGGAGCAATCTCTTGGCGACTGCTACCTTTCAACTTTCAGAAAAGCTCTTCAGCCCAATCAGATTTCTGAGAGAATTGTCTTAAAATCTAACTATGGTTACAAGGCATCTTCTAAATCCGCTTTTATAAACAATCCAGGTTGGAAGGCAACAATTGTTGACCTCTATGTAAGATCAAAGGGTTCAGGTTTTGCATACATAGGAAGATTCGATATATCAAAGAAGATAGAAGGGATAAACCTCCTCCAGGAAAATAAAATTGAAATAGCTCCTCGATAAAAATTGATTCCAAAAGTTTTATTCAGGAAACAAATGAGACTTTGTCTTTTTATCTTTCTTTTTCTGACAAATATCTGGGCGATTGAAATAGAAAGAATTGAAAAGTATATTGAGAATGCATCCTTGGATGCCTTACATTCTGAATCAAACTTGATTCTCATAATGAAGAAGGACAGCAATGGAATTACCCAGCTTTACATTTTAAATGGGAACTCCTCTCATCCTGAAAAAGAGATGACTTGTATCAGTTGCTCTGTAAGAGAAGCTATAGGAGTAGACCCCTCTTTAATTCCTATTCTTCATAAAGGAGCCTCAGACTGGCATCCCTCAGGGGATTGGTTTATTACAGAAGTGGAAATTCCTTTTAATGTAGGCTGGAGATATTCAAAGAAATTACCTGGAGCCCGCTTGCTTGCTGAGCCGGGGGCGGGATGGTGGAATAATCTATTCCTTGTCAAAAAGGATGGTTCCCTCTGGATTAAGCTAACAGATTTCAAATCATCTGACTTAAACAAAGGTGTTCTATATCCCAAATTTTCAAAAGATGGGAAAATGGTTGCCTGGGCAGAAAGAATAGGAGGGGCAAAACCTTATGATAAATTTCCCTTTGCAAAATGGGTGATTAAGACAGGAATGATCACCTTTGAAAGAGGAGTTCCTAAACTAAAAAATGTAAAAACCTTTCCGATCGAGGACGGCGCAATATTTGAACCTCAGGATTGGTCGTTGGAAAATCATTTACTTTTTGCATCTGACATTGGATATTCAGAACTTCCTTATCCCGCATATAGAATTGATCTTTGGGAAGGCAAAATTGATAAAGATGGTAATATTGTAAGCAAGAAAAACTTAACAAGAACAAGCAGCTTCTACGAGGAACAAGCCTCTTACTCACCTGATCAGAAATACATTTCTTTTATGGGGAATCTTTTCGACTTCAATTATAATAAGAGATTGTCAAGAGCATGGGAAAAACACAAAGACCGACCAAACAATTTCATCACCACAAACTTGACCACTGATCTATACATTATGGATAGGAGTGGGAATGTCCTCACCCGCCTTACTAATTTTTC
>JBBIMS010000118.1:0-1413 GCA_037444285.1 Candidatus Aminicenantota bacterium
TCTGATGAGCCAATCCAGAAATCTTTTGATAGAGTTATGAAATCTTTTGAGAAATGTTTTGATGAAAGCTCAGAAAGGAATCTAAGAATCAGTAGCTCAGAGTCTCCGAATCCTCTTCCATCCTTTGACCTTTCTATGTAAAGTAATCCAGAGAGCTTCTCTCCCTTAAATATCGGATGAATGTAAATGGAAAGATTTCTCTCTTTAAAGATGCAATCCCTCCTTTCAGCAGCTGCCTTCTCAGCATAATCTTTTATCTCATTAAAACTTTTTCCACCTCCTGCAAGAACAATTGGTTCCTTTGAGTCTCCACAGAAAAGAATTGCACAATCTAAAAAATTTTAATTTTTCAAATTCTCAGCCATTACCTTTAAAGCAACCAGATAATACCTTCCCTCAACGGCTTCAAGAAACCCTTCCATTTATCTCCTTCCAATTTTGGCTATACAAAAATTTTTATATTTGTCAATACAAAGATTGCGAGTTTATACCGCTTTTAAAAATCCAGAAAAGAGATTGGCTATTTTCACTCCTTTTCCGCAGAAACCATAAATGTATCCTTTTCAATTATTTTTATATTTTTGAAATTGGCTTCCTTAAGCATTGAAATTATTTCAGGATTTTCAGGTAAAACATCTTCAGCAATAACTCCTCCATAATTTTTGTGAAAAGAGTTTACCTCTTCCCTTGGAGATGTATGAAGAATAAAGAGCTTCCCCCCTTCTTTCAGAACCCTGAAACTTTCTTTCAGGACAATCTTTTTGTTTTGAAAATGGGGGAAGGCATTAAGAAATATAATAGTGTCAAAGGAAGATGAGAGAAAGGGAATGGACTCTGCATCCCCTTGAATGAGGAACTTATGGTTTTTTATTTTTGCCTTTTTTAACATTTTGAAGGAAATGTCCATTCCAAAAATTTTTCCCTTGGAGCCAACCTTTTCAAGGAGAAATGGATAGAGAATCCCTGTCCCACAGCCACAGTCAAGGATGTTGCCGTTTTTTATATCAATTTCATCAATGAGTCTTTTTAATTTTTCAATATCCTCCCTTTCCAATTTCTCATCCCATTGAGGAGCAAGCATGTCAAAAAATTCCCTGTGATTCACTGGCTAAACCTCCTCTTTGGTGAAACTAAAATTGTTATCCCGAGGAGAAGTCCGCTTCCAAGGACAATTAGAGCCCCAGGAGAAATGGGTAAAAATACGGATAGGAGAAGTCCGAGTATTGCTATCCCAACTCCAAAAATAGCCGAAAGAAAATACATCCTTTTCAAATCATAGGTGAGCTGATAAGCTGATGCGGGAGGTCCTATTATGAGGCTGAAAATGAGAAGCCCACCTACAGTATTCAAAGAAAATGTAATCTCAGCACCAATCAGAAAAAGGATGAAATAAAAAATCGCCTTTTCAGGAAT
>JBBIMS010000118.1:1423-2440 GCA_037444285.1 Candidatus Aminicenantota bacterium
AACTCCTGAAATCTTTGCAAGTTTTCTGCTAAAGAGGATGCATTGAATTTCCCTGTAGAAAAGAAGTAGGACAGAGATTGTGATAAATAAAAGGACGGAGAGAAGATAGATATCCCTACTGGATAAAGTAAGAATACTCCCCCATAGGAATCTAAATCCCATTTCCATTTGATCCTTTAAAAACCCCATCCCTGCAAAGGCTATTCCAAGCATTATGGAAAATATAACGCTTAAAGAAAGATCAGGCTCAATGTCTGCTTTATCAGAGATTGGACCGATCAAGGCTGAAGAGAGGAGACAGAAAAGAAGGGAAAGAATTAGGGGGTTTATGTGAAAGACAAGGCCGAGAATAGCTCCAGCAAAAGCTGAATGGGACATCAAAACTCCCACAAAGGGGATCCTCATAAGAAAAACCCATACTCCAACAACCCCGCAACCAGCGCCTGTCAAAAGGGCTGCAATTATTGCTCTCTGGACAAATTTATATTGAAGAAATTCCATCATCCCTCATTGAAAAATTTTTCTTCTAAAATTTTCAAACCCTCTTCCTTCCCTCCTTGAAAAACTAAGCTCCCTTCCTTCATAAAAATTATCCTTTTACAGGATTCTGGAATGTGGGAAATTTGATGGGTTACAAAAACTGTTGTCAGTTTACTTTCCTTATAGAGCTCATCTATGAGATTTATAAGATCTCTCTGGGAGGAAGGATCGAGATGGGAAGTTGGCTCATCAAGGAGAAGAATTTCTGGCTTCTGGCATAAAGCCCTTGCAATAAAAACCTTTCTGAGCTCCCCTCCTGATAGATGCCCTATAGGTCTATCCTTTAGATCTATTATTCCAACCCTTATCATTGCCCATTCAGCTATTTCTCTATCCTCTCTCTTCAATCTCTTCAGAAACCTCAATCCAAGCCTTCCTGTAAGAACAGTCTCGTAAACATTTATTGGAAATTTGGGATCAATAAAAATATTCTGGGGAACATAACCAATCCTTCTCCTCAATTTTCTGATATTTTTT
>JBBIMS010000118.1:2450-5913 GCA_037444285.1 Candidatus Aminicenantota bacterium
GGTTAATTTTCTCACCAAAAAGCTTTATAGCTCCTGAGTCAATCTTTTTAATCCCAAGAATTGTATAAAGAAGGGTTGTTTTTCCAGCTCCATTGGGACCAAGAATCGCAAGGAATGAGCCTTCTTCTATTTCAAGGGATATTTCTTTGAGGACAGTTTTGTTTTTGTAGGATGCCCTTAGATTTTCTATGGAAATTGCAAAACTCATCTCAATGCTTCTTCTATCTTTTTCAGGTTTTCAAGAAAGGACTCTATATAAAGACCTTTATTGGGAAAATTTGTTAAAACAATGTATTTTGCTCCTATCTCCTCGGCAATCCTTCTCCCTGAAACCGACTCCCTTTGAAGATTATCCACAACAAGTTTAACATTTTCTCTTCTCCCTCTTTCAACAATCTCTTTCATTTCCTTAAGACTAATCTCTGAATCATCAAAATTAGAGACAACATCCATCCCAAGCCAGCTTAAAAAATCTTTCTGGCGAATGGAAGCTATAACCTTTAAGCCTTCAATCCTCTTTTTTACCTCTCTGCACTCCATTTTCAGATTCTCCAGCTCCTTTTTGTAAATAGAAAAATTTCTCTCAAAGATCTCCTTTCCTTCAGGATCTATTTTCAAAAGCAAATTAAGCATTTTTTCCGAGGCTTTCAAATTAATATCAGGAATCATCCAGTTGCCATCAACCTCAACTTGAATCCTTTCAGGTCCTTCCTTTAAATTTTCCATCCATCTTTCCCATCCATGAAACAAAATCACTTTTCCCTTTTGAATCTCTGCCAAGTCTTTTAATTTCAATTCAAAATGCCCAGGACAAAGGGAAGGAGGAACTATGTTTACAACCTCGACTCTTCCCTTCCCAAGAACTTTTACAATAGATTCAATATCTGAGGTGGTTGTTATTATCTTTATCTTTTCAGAGGAGAAGAGAATTGAGCCGAGGAAAAGAAGAATACAAAGAAGAAATTTCTTCCTCATTAAATACTCCAGCTAAGACCAAAGTTTATGCTTCTTCCTGGCATTCTGTAGATCCCAGCCCTTCCACCAGGTATATCTACATAAATGAAATAATCCCTGTCAAAAATGTTTTCCATTTTAAGAAATAACCTTAAGTCCTTTACTATCTCAAATCCAGCAAACAAGTTTGTAACAAAATAATCATCAATTTTTGATTTTCTATTGTTATCAGCGTAATATCTTCCAACATACTGGGAGTTAGCTGTGAGAGTGAACCTATTAAATTTGTATCTAAGGATTAGGTCCAATTTGTCCATTGCTTTTCCGAGAGTAAGCTCCTCAGGATCAAGATAACTATAGTTAAAGTCAAGGGATAATCCCTCTGAAATCTTTGAATTTATTGATAATTCTACCCCTTTAAACTTGAATTTCCCTGTGTTCTCAAATCTAAATAAGGGAGGAGGTGTGGAGACCTTTATAAGTTGAATCATATTCTCTCCCTTCATGAGAAAGGCTGAAAGCTCAAATTTTAGAAATTCTCCAAAATTATGATTCAATCCAACCTCATAATTCCATGCTCTTTCTGCCTTTAAATTTTTATTGGATGAGGGGAACATGTAAAGCTCATTTATTTTGGGAGTTCTGAAACCTTTACTGATAGAACCCCTCAAATTTGTCCTTTCTCCAATCCTGAAAACAATTCCAGCATGGGGAGAAAGCTCCTTCCCTGAGACCTCATCGATGTGATATCTTGCTCCAAAATTTAAAATAAACCTGCTGGATAAAACATGTTGATCCTGAATGAAAAAGGCATACTCCTTTCTCTTCCATTCTCCCCTTGGTGAGTTTAAAGATTCACCACCTTCATTTTTATACTCTGAACCAAAAATTATTTCATTCAGGTTAGAAATTTTCTTTGAACCCTGAATTATAGCACCATCTGTAAAATCCTTTGAATGCCAGCCATCAGAAAAAACATGTTCTCCAAAGTTTCTATAGAGTTTGAAAAATAAAGAACTTCTTTCCCATTTCCCTTCAAAATTTAAATCAATGCTTCCCCTTTCGTAATCATTCCAGAGATTGGATATTAAATCTGGGGAGTCTGTAGCCCTGAGAGGCTCTTCTTTATAACCATCAAAATATTTACCTGTAAAATAGAAGTTAAAATCTTTGTTGATCTTATAACCAAATCTTGCTGAAAAATCTTTACCATTATAGGAAGAATTGGGAAGATGGCCATCGGAACTTCTTCTGTCAAAGGTCAAATAATAATCTAAATTTTTAAAATTCCCTCCATGCCTTAGTCTAAAAATCTTTGTATCAAAACTTCCGTAGGATGTGAGAATTTCAGATTCAAAACCTTTTTCAATCTTTCTTGTTATTATGTTTACAACGCCTGCAAGGGCATCTGTTCCGTAGGGGATTGAAAGTGGTCCTCTTATAACTTCAATCCTCTCTACATTGTCCAAGGGAAGGGAATGGGTGATTGTGCATCCGTAAAGTCCCATCTTTTCAGGTCTTCCATCAACAAGAATCAATATTCTCCTTCCATTATCTCCGAGCCCCCTTATAATAAGGTCACTCCTTCCAAATTGACCTGTTTTCTGAACAAATACTCCAGGGAGAATATTCAGAATCTCGGTTGCTGAATTGGCAACCGCAAATTCTATCTCCTCCCTTGTGAGAACACTGACTGAAAGGGACAGATCCTTTGTTCCCTTTTCTGACCTTGTTGCTGTAACAATTATTGAATGAGATTCCCTCCATACCTCCTTCTTCTCCTCAGAAAAATTTGGAAAGGAAAGAAATGCAAAGATTAAAGTAGTGAAAATCAATCTTTTCATGACTCCTCCTTATGTTATTTTTTTAAATTTCGTGCTACCATATTTTTAAAAATTTTTTATACAATCTCCTTTCCTGTGGAAGTTCTTGCAAGGGAGCAATGCTTTACCCCTTTTGTTGAATGCAATTTGTAGTAAAGCTCCCTTACTTGCATTGCCTCGCCTCTAACAACAACCACCTCAAGACAATTGGAATGGTCAAGATGGATGTGAAGGGATGACTGAATAATTTTGCTGTAATCGTGTTGAATATCAAGGATCTTATCCGCAAGCTCCCTTTTATGATGGTTGTAAACAAAAAGAATCGCTCCTGCTATCTCCTTCCCTTCTTCCCACTCTTCATCCACCAAACTATTCCTTATCAAATCCCTTATTGCTTCTGAACGGTTGGAATATCCCTTTTTTGATAAAAGGGTGTCAAACCTCTTCATCAATTCCTCATCCATTGAAACTCCAAATCTGACAATTTTTCCTTTCATAGCACCATTTTTAAATTTATAACACTAATCCTTCCCTGTCAATACCTTCACAAAAATTGACTTTTCCTTTTTTATAATTTAAATTTAAATTGATGAAGAAAATAGCTTTTTTGACTGCCATTCTTTTAATTATTAGTGGAATACTCCTCCCCCAGACACAGGAAGAAAAGGAAAAGATCAAAAAAGAGC
>JBBIMS010000119.1:0-5909 GCA_037444285.1 Candidatus Aminicenantota bacterium
AACCGGAATAATAAGTGCCTTCAAAGAATGGCTCATAGAGGGAACAAAGGAAGGTGACATGTGCTTCTTCTATTTTTCAGGTCATGGAACTCAGGTAGAGGATCAGAATTTTGATGAGGATGATGGTTTTGATGAAGCTCTCTGCCCCTGGGATGTAAAGCCTCAGGGAGCAAGGAGTGTTACTGAGGCAAATATTATCATAGATGATGAGTTGGGCGAAATGTTCAGAAAACTTTCAGGAAAAGATGTAATTGCTATTGTAGATGCCTGTCATTAAGCCACAGTGACAACAAGAAGCACTGAGCAAATCTCCTCCTATAAAATGAGATTCATTCCAGTAAAAATAGAAGGGGCTCGAAGAGGAGCGAGAGCATTCTCCTTGAATATTCCAAAGCAGAATGATATCCCTGACGGACAGATTTTCTTTTTCTCATCAAAGGAAAACGAGAGATCCTTCGAATTTTCATATCCTGATGGGTTTCACGGAATTTTTACCTTCAATCTCGTAGAAGTGCTCAAGAGAAAGAAAGATATTACATACCGCCAGGCATACCAGCAGGTTAAAAACATGATTCATGAAAAAGACAGAAAAGGAATGATGCTGAGCCAAAACCCCCAGATAGAGCCTGAGGAAGGAAAGATTCTTGAAAACACTGTGTTTAAACCTTTCACCTTCCGCATTCTAACAGAGTCAAAGCCTCTAAAACCTGTGCAACCATTAAAACCCCGACCACCTCAAGAGCAAATACCAGAGCCTCAACCGATCAGTCCTGAACCACCCCCTGAAATAAGAGGGGAAAAGCTGATAGTTAAGATTGAGCCTTTTCAAGGAGGTGATCGAATAACTTCCAACCTGAAAAATTGGCTTAGAAGTCTTCCTCATGTAGAGTTAACTGAAGAGGAGTTTTTTGACAGGTTGATAAGGGGGGAGAAAAGGGATGGTCAATACTATGTGAGAATCCTGAACAGGATAGGAGATGTGATGAGAATATCTCCCACCAGCAGTCTGCCTGAGCTTAAGGAGAGCATCGGGAAGCAATTGGATTATGCCTATCTTGTAAAAAAACTTGCTTGCATAACCAACTCAAATCCAAAATTTAAGGTAAAGGTCTGGGTGACAGATGAAAAAAGGCAGGATTTTAAGATAGGAGAGAAAATCTTCTTCAATTTCTATTCTGAAAGGGACTGCTATCTTATCTTACTGAATCTTGACAGCAAAGGGAATTTCCACATTGTATTCCCCAATAGATATCACAGAGAAAATTTTATCAGAGGAGGGAAAACAAAAACAATTCCAGATGAGGTTATGGGGTTTGAGCTGGAATTTGGTGAGCCTGAGGGTGAAGAGGTTATAAAGGCGATAGCTACAAGGGAACCTTTGAGGCTTGAGGAAATCGGCATTGAAAGATTTGATGCTCTTTTTGACAATACAGGAAGCATCTCAGTTCCTGTCTCCACAAGGGCTATTCTTGTCAAGAAGGTTCATAAAAACCTTTCCACAGGAAGATTTGACTGGAGTGAAGATACAATCGTCATAAGGAGCCATAAATGAAAGAAAGAAAAAATAATGATATTATTTTTAAAATCGAAGAAGACCCAGCCTTAGAGGGGACTTTTAAGATTAAAATCCAGTCGCAGAAGCCCCTTGGCCTTTTTACTCAATATGCAAAATTAATATCAGAGCAAACCCAGTGCGTTGCCCTTGTTGACTCTGTTGATGAGGGAAGTGAGAATTTAATACTTACTGATAGATTTTTAAAGCTCAAACTTGGATATTGTAAAGATAACTGTGTAAAACTTGAATCTTTTGACGGGAGTGTTGCTGAATATGTGAAATTATATATTCCCTCCGATTTATTGGAGAAAAATATAGAGTCCAGAAAATGGATGTTTACTTCTAACAGGCATAACATACAGACTCTTTTAGGAATGGCTAAAATATATGGAGAATTAGGAGACAGGAGCTCTGCTGAAAGGAATGTTGAAAAAGTAGAAAAAATGATTTATCCAGAAACAGAAAGCTATGATAGTTACTTACCAGGCTTTATAAAATTTTTATCAAAACCCGTCAATCATATGTATTGGAAGGCGCAGGTTGACTTAATTAAGGCAAAACATGCAATTAAAGAAAATGATTATCAGGAAGCAACTAAACTTTTGATAAATATCGAAAATATAGGGCGAATCTTGGGTAGCTACAACCTTATTGTGGATACTAAAAACCTCCTTGGTGATATCTATTTTGTTCAGAATAAATATGATAATGCCCTGAAAAGTTATAGTTCCGGTTTAAACATAGCAGAGAGATTCATGGATAGATACACAAGGGCAATCTTCTTAATCAAGAAAGCAAAGACTCTAAATATATTAGGAGAAACTGAAAAAGCCAAAGAAGAATTGTCCCTTGCTATGGAAATTGCGAAAACTATAGGCTCTAAAGAAATTCTTTGGCAGTGTTACTACCATCAAGGCATTATCTTTGAAGACAAAGGAGATTATAGTAAAGCAGTTAGCTCTTATAAGGAGGCGATAAATATAATTGAATCAATTAGAGGAAAGTTAAAGATTGAAAGAGAGCGGACAGGATTTATCGGAGAAAGAATATCCCCGTACGACAATCTTGTGGCAATTCTTATAAAAATGCATAAAATAAAGCCCGATTCCAACTATGATAGAGAAGCTTTGCACTATGCCGAAAGGGCAAAGGCAAGGACATTCATTGAAGCTTTAACAGCAAAGGAATTTTTAGCTGTGGGTTATGAAGACAAAAATGTTATCGAAAAAGAAAAGGAATTGCTTCATAAAATTGCTATGCTTAAGCAAAAATTATTTGAGAAAGGAGGGGAAAGAACAAAAGAAGAATTAGAACAGGCAGAACTTGATTATTACAACTTTATAGAAGAGATAAAGCGTAAAAGCCCAGAATTAGCTTCAATTATTGCAATTCCCGGGTTCAACCTTGAAAAAATTCAAGGTAGCCTTGATTCAAATACATCGATTCTTGAATATTATATCACCAATGAGATAACTTATCTCTGGCTTATAGAAAGAGATAAGATTAAAATTTATGATATTCCCAAGGGAAAAGATTATATGAAAAAGTTGGTTAACACACTTATTTCGCCAATGCTTTCTATTTCTTCTCGAAGACCCGAACCAATCATGCTAAATATTCCTGATTCTTATAAGATTAAGCCGACACCTTCTGATAGAGAAAACTTTTTAGAACTTTGCAATAATGCTTATAATGAAATTTTTTCTGTTTGCTATAAGTATATAAATACTTCGAATCTCATAATAGTTCCTCATGGAGTTCTTCATAAATTGCCCTTCTCCTTACTTTACGATGGGAAAGAATATCTTGTTGACAAATACAATATTTCAGTTCTGCCCTCCTTGGCTGTGCTTGAGTTCGTTTGGAAAAAGAAAAATCCGGACAATAGAAGTTTTTTAGCATTTGCTAATCCTACTGGTGACTTACCCAACGCAGAAAACGAGGTTTCAAGGATATCTCAAAATTTTAATTTTAAGGAAGTCTACTATAAAAACAAGGCTACCGAAGACATTATAAAAGACAGAGCTTCTGGATTTGATGTAATTCATTTTGCATGCCATGGAGAATTCAATGAAAGACAGCCTCTTTTTTCAGGGCTTTTATTGGCTAAAAGCGAAAAAAACGATGGCTATCTCAGAGTCCACGAAGTTTTTGGATTAGATCTTAAAAATTCCAATCTTGTCGTTCTTAGCGCATGCGAAACTGCTATTGCAAAAATTGAAGGTGGTGATGATTTAGTAGGTCTATCAAGAGGATTTATGTATGCCGGAGCCCCTTCGGTGCTTGGGACTCTTTGGGCTGTAGAGGATCCTGCCACTACTTCTCTTATGGAGATGTTCTATGAAAACTGACAAGCCAAAAAAATGAGTAAAAGTGAGGCATTGAGAAGGGCTCAAATAGCCATTAAATCATTGTCTAAATGGAGTAAGCCATATTACTGGGCTCCTTTTGTGTTGATAGGGGATTGGAAATGAGATTTTTAAACTCAATTTATATATTAATTAAAAATGATTTTAGGAGGAGGTTATATCATGAAAAAGTTTTTCACACTATTTTTTTCAATTTTACTGGTATGTCTATTTCCGTTATTTGCATTTCCCAAGGATTGCAATAAAGCAAAGGAATATTCAGCCATAGCATCTAAACTCCCAAACGATTCCCTGTCCTTGATAAAGAAAGAGACTCTTTATAAAAAAGCCATAAAGTTATGTCCTTCTTATGCTCCTGCTCACAATAATTTAGGGGATGTTTATGAGAAGCAAGGAAGGTATGAGGAGGCTATAGCTCAGTATAAAAAAGCTGTGAAGCTTCGACCTGATGCACCCTATCCCTATTTTGGAATCGGAGATATCTATTTTAAAACAGGCAGGTATAACGATGCGATAAACTGGTATAAAAAAGGGATGAATCTGAGAGACAAGTATAAACCACAAAATGAAGTGGAAGCTAAAGACCTTGAAAAAGAATACGCTTTCACTGAAGAACAGTTAAAGATAGCAAATGACCTTAGCAAAGGTGGGGTTATAAAGGCTCAAACTATGAGGGGAATCTTTTCCCATACCCGCGGAGTAGGCGAAGTTATCTCAATTAATTTTGGAGAATCTCTTATTCCCTTTGACTTTGATAAATACAACATAAGAGAAGATGCAAAACCCCAACTTGATGAGATAGGAAAATTTCTAAGGGATTTATTTTCAGGTGAGAAGAGCATCTCTCCAGAACCCAATAACTTTCCAGTTTTTGAGATTGCAGGACATACAGACATAAGGGGAACTGATGAATACAATCTTGAGCTTTCAAGGAAGAGAGCAAAATCAGTGATAAATTATCTTGTAGAAGAATTCGAAATTCCGAGAAATAAATTGAATGCAGTTGGCTATGGAGAGAGGGTGCCTATCTGCACTGAAGGAGCATCGGAAGAGATGGAGACCCCCTGCAATGCCTTGAACAGAAGGGTTGAGATTGTGAGGAAGGAAGCAGAGGTAGTGACAGTAGAAGGAAGGACAAGAACAGCAGTAAGAGGGAAAGGGGGTGTAGTTGAGCCAGAAATCATATTGGATACAGGATTCTTTTATCAAAGATATGGAGAGACTCTTGTAAATCCTCTAAAGGAAGGAATCTCCCTTCGTTCAAGGTCTGACAAATACTTTATCTTCTTCAGACCTTCCCAGAACTGTTATGTCTATATCCTTCAGGAAGACTCAAAAGGGAATCTCAATCTTCTTTTTCCTTCAACTTCAGGAAATGCTTATGTTGAGAAGGATAAAGATTACTGGGTTCCCTCTTTTGGAAAGGCATACACCCTTGATGAAATAAAGGGTATGGAAAAAATTTACCTTCTTGCAACATCCTCACCCCTTGAATCTCTGACAGAGGGAGTGAGAATGGAGGAGGTTGTAAAGATTGCAACAAGGGGTCTTCAGACAAAAAGCATAAAAACAAGAATAATAGTTATAAAGCCAAAAAAAACACCTGAATATATTCCTTCTCAGGAGGTAGATAGAATCTCAAATCTTATTGAGCGAGTTGAGGGAGAGGGAGGATGGGTGAGGGTGATAAAATTCAATCATGAGTAAAATTATGGAGGTTGAGATGAAAGGAGTAAAGATTTTATTGGTATTTTTTATTTTAACCCATTTAAATCCAGTTTTCTCTCAAACAAAGGAAGAAGGGATAAGCTATCTCAAAATGGGATTGGAAGCATTAAAATACGGAAGATACAATGAGGCACTCTCAAATTGTGAAAAAGCATTGAAGATATTCAAAGAACTTGGAATTCCAGAGTATATTGCAAAAAGTCTTAACAATATAGGATTTGTCTAAAACTCCCTTGGTCAATATGAAAAAGCCCTTT
>JBBIMS010000120.1:0-5902 GCA_037444285.1 Candidatus Aminicenantota bacterium
ATAACAGATAACTATTTCATTGCAAATAATCCTGCTAAATTGTTCAGTATTGAATCATCCCAAGCCCTCGAAGGAGAATATATATCTGAAATAATAGATGCAGAGATGATTTCAAGTTGGGGAAGGATTGTTTGGTTCGCTGAGATTCCTGAGGGAACATCTGTTCAGCTCATGACAAGGAGTGGGAACAAAAAGGTTGTAGATGAAAGCTGGAGCTCATGGTCCCCTCCTTATAAAAATTATCTTGGTGAGAATATCCTTTCCCCTAAGGGAAGATTTATTCAGTTTCGAGCTGTTCTTAAATCTTCTTTTCCCTTAAAAACCCCTGTTTTAAGAAGGGTTGAGATATTTTATCTTCAAGTAAATGCACCTCCTTTAATTAAAAGTGTAAAGGTTCACCCTCCCCATGAGACATTTCAAAAACCAATAAGTCTTGACGAGGAAATATTGGGATATGAGAAGGACAAAGGGTTGCCAGAAAAGGAAAGGACTGATGAGGGGTTGGCTTTAATGGTAAAGGCTACAGGGAAGAAAATTTATAAAAAAGGTTTCAGGACGATTTCATGGGAAGCTGAGGATCCCAACAAGGACAAACTTTCCTATTCTGTTTTTATTAAGGAGGAAATGGATAAAGATTGGAGAGAGATTAAGAGGGATTACACTGACACAATAATTTCCCTGGACACATTCACTTTTCAGGATGGTTTGTATAGAATAAAGGTAGTTGCATCAGACATTCTTTCCAATCCACAAGAACTGGCTTTGAATTCCGAAAAGGTTTCCATCCCATTTTTTATCGATAACACTCCACCAACTGTTGAGGGGCTCTCTTTTAAAGAAAGCGCAGGGAAAAGGCAGGTTGTTTTTACTGCAAAGGACAATATCACTCCTATAAAGGAAGTGTATTACTCTTATGAATTGGGAAAGTGGTTTGTTGCTTTTCCTAAAGATGGAATCTGCGATAGCACTTTTGAGGAATTTATTCTTGAAATGCCAAAGGATAAGAAGGACATTGTTATAAAAGTTGTTGATACTCTCGACAATGTCGCAGTAGTGAGGAAGAGCTTTTGAAATTTTTATGGTTTTTTTAATAAAAGCTTTCATTGAGTATTTTGCTCCCTTTAATTTTTACTACTTTTTCAATATAATAATAAAGATATGAATGAGAAGTTAATGTTTCACGTGGAACATGAGGCGTAAAATATTGTCTGTAGCCAATCAGAAAGGTGGTGTTGGAAAAACAACCACTGCTATCAATCTCTCCGCATGCCTCTCTGCTGCTGAGAAAAAAGTTCTTCTAATAGATATGGACCCTCAAGGAAATGCTACAAGCGGGCTTGGCTTAAAGAGAGAAAATGGAGAATTTTCTCTGTATGATGTTTTAATGAACGGAAGTTCTATGGAAAAAATAATAACTTCCACTGAAGTCCCTTTTCTTTTTGTATGCCCTTCTTCTCGTTCGCTTTTTGAGGCAGAAATTTCCCTCCATGGTAAAGAGGGAAGGGAAAAAAGGTTACTTTCAGCCCTTACTCCTATTGCCAATAATTATGATTATATTATAGTTGATTGCCCCCCATCCCTTGGATATCTCACCCTAAATGCCCTTGTTGCTTGCGACTCAGTTATAATTCCTTTGCAATGTGAATATTATGCAATGGAAGGTCTTTCAGATCTTTTGAATACCCTTGATGAGGTTAAAAGGTATTTGAATCCCGGTCTTGAAATAGAGGGGATACTGTTGACCATGTTTGATGAGAGAACAAATCTTTCCCATGAAGTTGAAAAGGAGATAAGGGAGGTCTTTGGACAGAAGGTTTTTAAAACAGTTGTTCCAAGGAGTGTTAAGCTTAGTGAGGCACCAAGTTTTGGGAAACCCATAATACTTTATGACATCAAATCCAAGGGAGCAATAGCTTATTTAAATCTTGCAAAGGAGATATTGGGAAGATGACAAGAAAAGTTCTTGGTAGAGGAATTAAGGCACTTTTATCAGACGAAGTTTCTTTGCTAAAGGATGAAAAATATGTAGAGGTGGACATTGACCTGATTCATCCCAATCCATACCAGCCGAGAAAAACTTTTTCTGAAGAGAGCATGAAGGAGCTTGTGGAATCTATAAGGGAGGCAGGGATTATTCAACCCGTTCTTGTTACACCTGACGAGAAAGGTTATACTCTTGTTATCGGAGAGAGGAGATGGAGAGCAGCTCAAATGCTTGGTCTGACTAAAATACCTGCTGTAATTAAAAATATAGAGCCTTCTCAACAACTTGAACTTGCCCTGATTGAAAATCTTCAGAGGGAGGATCTGAACCCAATAGAAGTTGCGTTAGCTTATCAGAAATTAATTGAAATCTCAAATCTTACCCATGAGGAAATCGCCAAAAAAGTGGGTAAAGATAGAAGTTCGGTAACGAATTATCTAAGGCTTTTAAAATTACCTGAAGAGATTAAAGAGATGATTGCAGAGGGTAAAATTGATATGGGGCATGCCAGAGCACTTCTGGCTATCGAAGATCCTGCAACCCAGAAGGAAATGGCTAAAATGGTTTATGAGAAAGGATTTTCTGTGAGAGAGCTGGAGAAAATATTGAAAAGGAGCGCTCGAAAAAGAAAGAAAGAGGTTTTTTCCTCAATGCCTATACTTGAAGAAGAATTGCGAAAGATTTTTGCAACAAAGGTGAGAGTCATGAGAAGAGGTAAGGGAGGATATCTTTTGATAAGATTCCATTCTGAAGAAGAACTTGAAAGGATTTGCAATATAATTAAAGGAGGAAATTGAAATGAAATTTAAAAAAGAAGGAGAAGCAGGAGATTTCACAGGATTTATTGATGAAGGTGCTGAAGTAAATGGGGAGCTTAGATTTAGAAGTATATTCAGGATCGATGGTCAGGTAAAAGGGAAAATATTCTCTGAATCAGAGCTTCACATAGGAGAGAAGGGAGTTGTGGAAGCCGAGATTGAGATCGGGAGCGTTTTTATAAATGGAATTTTCAGGGGAAAAATTCTTGCAAAAAACAGGGTTCATATTCACGCCAGTGGGAAAGTATTCGGAGAAATAGAAACTCCTACTCTTGTAATTGAAGAGGGAGCAATTTTTCAGGGGAATTGCAAAATGCAAGATAAAACAATATGAAAAAAGGTATTGTTGTAATACCAGCTCGTTATCACTCAACAAGATTTCCTGGAAAGCCTTTAGCTTTATTAAAGGGGAAACCCCTTATTCAGCATGTATGGGAAAGGGCTAAAAGAGCGAAAAATATTGAGAGGATTGTAGTGGCAACAGATCATGAGGAGATTTTTAAAAAGATTAAAGAATTCGACGGAGATTGTGTGTTGACATCACCTTATCATAAAAGTGGAACTGACAGGGTTGCAGAAGTTGTTAAAGAAATGGATTTTGAGATTATAGTCAATGTTCAGGGAGATGAACCAATGATTGAGCCAATACTTATAGATAGAGTTGTAGAGACTCTTAACAATGAAGAAGTTCCTATGGCATCAATTTATGAGATATGGGATGATGAGAAAGCGTTTTTCAATCCCAATATCGTAAAGGTTGTTTTGGACAAGGATAACTTTGCTCTTTATTTTTCGAGGAGCCCGATACCCTATTCGAAAAATTCAGGCAAATTTTTCCGCCATGTTGGTATATATGGATATAAAAAAGATACATTGCTTCAACTGATAAGCCTTCCTCAGTCCAGCCTGGAAATAAGAGAGGAACTTGAGCAATTGAGGGCAATTGAAAATGGGATAAGAATAAAAATGATAGAGTCTAAGGGAATAACAATGGGGATTGATACACCCGAGGATCTGGAAAAAATAGAAAGTTTTTTGAAATGACCAAATATATATTTGTCACTGGCGGAGTTCTTTCTTCCCTTGGGAAAGGGATAGCATCAGCTTCCATAGGGACTCTCCTCGAGAGTATGGGGTTCAAAATAAGTTTTCTAAAGTTTGACCCATATTTAAATGTTGATCCTGGAACCCTTAGCCCCTACCAGCATGGAGAAGTCTATGTTACTGAAGATGGAGCTGAGACGGATCTTGACCTCGGGCATTACGAAAGATTTACGAGTATAACTACCTCTCAAGCCAACAATTGGACTGCAGGAAGGATATATGCGTCAATAATTGAAAAGGAAAGGAAGGGAGATTATCTTGGGAAAACCGTTCAGGTTATACCCCATGTAACAGACGAAATTAAAAATGCAATTTTTGCAGTTGCAAAGGATGTAGATGTTGTGATAGTTGAGGTAGGAGGAACTGTAGGAGATATTGAGAGCCTTCCATTTCTTGAGGCAATAAGGCAGATGAGAATGGAGCAGGGTTCTAAAAACACATTGTTTATTCATCTTACCTTGATCCCTTATATTCCCACGGCAGGTGAGATAAAGACAAAACCTACCCAGCACAGCGTAAAGGAGCTCAGGGAAATAGGAATTCAACCTGATGTTCTTTTGTGCAGAACTGACAGATTTCTCTCGAAGGAAATAAAATCAAAAATCGCCCTCTTTACCAATGTAGCCATGGAATCTGTAATTACAGCAAAGGATGTTGAATCTGTTTATGAAGTTCCATTGGTTTTTCATCAGGAAGGGCTCGACAGGATAATTGTTAAATATCTTGATCTTCCTGAGAGGAGAGCAAATCTTGAAAACTGGATTGAAATGGTTGACCGTATAAAGAATCCGGTAGATGAGGTTGATATATATGTGGTTGGCAAATATACAATTCTCGCTGATTCCTACAAAAGTCTTGTGGAAGCTCTAAGGCATGGAGGGATGAGTCACAGGTTAAAAGTTAATATAAAATGGGTGAAGGCGGAGGAGGTAGAAGAAGGGAATGAAAGTCTGTTGAAGGAAGCTCATGGAATACTTATTCCAGGTGGTTTCGATAAAAGGGGGATAGAGGGGATGATAAAAGCTGTGACATATGCAAGGGAGAAAGGAGTTCCCTTTTTTGGAATCTGCCTTGGAATGCAATGTGCAGTAATTGAGTATGTGAGAAATGTCTGCAAGATTAAAGATGCTAACAGTGAGGAGTTCGACTCCTCCACATCAAACAAAGTTTTTATGAAATTGACAGAATTAAAAGGGATTGACCTTATGGGTGGGACAATGAGATTGGGTGGTTACAGGTGCGTTCTGGATGAGAACTCCCTTGCCTACAAAATTTATGGGAGAAAGGAAATTGTGGAAAGACACAGGCATAGATATGAATTCAACCCATCCTTTCAAGAAATGATAATAAGTAATGGAATGAAGGTAAGCGGGATAAATCCTGAAAGGAATCTTGTGGAGATTGTTGAACTTCAGGGGCATCCCTGGTTCCTTGGATGCCAGTTCCATCCTGAATTTAGATCAAAACCTTTCAGCCCTCATCCCTTATTTTCCAGTTTCATAGAAGCTTCTTATAAATATAAAAGGAGAAGATGAGAAAGGTAGAGATAGAGAAGAATTTCGTAATCCCTGATTGCGGACTATTTTTAATTGCTGGGCCTTGCGTAATAGAAAGTGAGGAACATACCCTTTTTATAGCAGAAGAGCTTAAAAAAATATCCATAACATTTTCAATACCTCTTATTTTTAAAGCTTCCTTTGACAAAGCCAACAGGCTATCCATAAGGTCCTACAGGGGACCAGGACTTGATGAAGGACTTAGAATTCTCAAAAAAGTTAAAGATAAATTTGGACTTCCTGTTCTTTCAGATGTGCATGAGGTCTATCAGGTTGAGAAGGCAAAGGAGGTTCTCGATGTGATTCAGATACCGGCTTTTCTTTCCCGACAGACAGATCTTGTTGTGGAAGCGGCAAAAACAGGGAAACCAATTAATATAAAAAAAGGACAATTCATGGCCCCCTGGAATATGCTCTCAATTGTTGAAAAAGCCATTTCA
>JBBIMS010000121.1:0-5900 GCA_037444285.1 Candidatus Aminicenantota bacterium
GGTACCGAAGTGGTCATAACGGGGCCGACTCGAAATCGGCTGTCCTGAGCGATCAGGACCGTGGGTTCGAATCCCACCCTCTCCGCCATTATTTTAGAAAGAATTAGAGGAGAGAAGAACTGAAAGAATTTATTGAACTCTTAGATGGAGTTATAAAATGAGGATTTATTTTGCTGTTTTTTTATTTCTCGTTCTTTCAATTTATTTTTTAATGCATTTTTACATTTACATAAGACTTGTAAATGATTTTTCGATTCCACCCCTGTGGAGGAAGTTTATAATAGCCATTTTTATAATTGGTGGAATATCTTTTATCGGTGGAGAGATCCTGGCAAGACAATTTTCATTCAGGTCAAAATTTCTTTTACTCTTCGGACTTATATGGCTTGGAGCAGTTTCAATAACCCTTTCCTTTTTCCTTATATCAGAGATTTTCAGAATTGTTTTTCCCTCTCAGAGAGCTTTGATAACTTCAATAGCTCTTTTCATATCAACAGTAGCAATTGTTTTTTCTACCATCAATGCCTCTTCTACTCCCAAAGTAAAAGAGGTAAAATTAACCTATAAATCCCTCCCTCCTTCTTTGAAAGGATTCAAAATTGTTCAGCTTTCAGATGTTCATCTGGGAATTGTTTCCCGGGAGAGTTGGCTTGAGAAGGTAGTGGAAAAAGTTAATTCCATTGAGCCTGATCTTATTGTTATAACAGGAGACCTTATTGATAGTGACATTAATGGTATGGGTAAACTCCCAAAAATTCTGGTGCAACTTAAATCTCGCTATGGGGTGTTTGCTGTATCAGGGAATCATGAATTTTATGCAGGAATTGAAAGATTTTATGAGCATGGAGAAAAAACAGGTTTCAAAATTTTAAAGAATGAAAAATCTGTGGTTGATGAAAATCTCGAAATTATAGGAATAGAGGATGATACAAACAGAAGATTTGAAAGAGGAGATTTTAACCCTGATGAGTTATTCAGTAAAATAGAAAAAAATAAATTTACAATATTCCTTTCCCACAAGCCAAAATATTTTGAAAATGCAGTTGATGCTGGAGTCGATCTCCAGCTTTCGGGTCACACCCACGCAGGACAGATCCCTCCAATGGATTTAATCATTCTCCTTACTTTCAAATATCCATATGGACTATATCGATTTAAGGATTCTTATCTCTATACAACCTCAGGAACAGGTGTCTGGGGACCTCCAATGAGACTCTTCTCTTCCTCTGAGATTGTTAAAATAGTTTTGGATTCTCAATAATGAATTTGACTTTATTGGAAAATTAATATAAGGATTATAATTACGGAGTTTTAAAATGAAGGAAAAAATAAAAGCAAAAATTATGGATGACAAAAAAATCTCAAGGGCATTGAACAGACTGGCGATGGAGATCATTGAGAGGAATAAGGATCTTGGAAATATAGTAATAATAGGCATAAGGACAAGGGGGGTCCATCTTGCTTATCGCCTTGCAAAAATAATCAAGGATCTTGAGGGAGTTGATATTCCAGTTGGAATTCTCGACATTACCCTTTACAGGGATGACCTATCTCTCCTGGGTCCTCAGCCAATAGTAAAGAAGACAGAGATTAACTTTCCCGTTGATGATAAGGATGTTGTTCTTGTTGATGATGTTCTTTTTACTGGAAGAACTGTGCGAGCAGCAATGGATTCAATAATAGATCTGGGAAGACCAAAAACCATTCAATTGGCTGTTCTGATTGATAGAGGACACAGGGAGCTTCCCATCAGGGCTGACTATGTTGGTAAAATCCTTCCAACATCAAGAAGGGAGCTTGTAAATGTTATGCTCAAAGAAGAGGATGGTTCTGATCAGGTTTTAATAACAGAGCCTGTGGAGTGAGAAATGCCTTTCAAAAGAAAGCATTTACTTGGTATAGAAGAGCTTCAAAAAGAAGAGATAGAGCTAATTCTTGAAGAGGCAAAGTCCTTCTCAGAAATTTCTTTGAGGGAGATAAAAAAAGTTCCAACTTTAAGGGGGAAGACTGTCATAAATTTATTCTTTGAACCAAGCACAAGAACCAGATCCTCCTTTGAAATAGCGGCAAAGAGGCTCAGTGCTGACATAATAAATTTTTCTGCATCCACATCATCCCTTCTCAAAGGTGAGACCTTAAGGGATACTGTGAGAAATCTTGAAGCAATGAGGTCTGATATAATTGTGGTAAGGCATCCATCTTCCTATGCTCCCCATTTTATTGCTTCCTTCTCAAAATCATCAGTGATAAATGCAGGGGATGGGACCCATGAACATCCCACGCAGGCTCTTCTTGATGCCTTCACAATTCTTGAGAGAAAGAAAAGGATTGAAGGTCTAAAAATTGTAATTGTTGGAGACATACTTCACAGTAGAGTGGCAAGGTCTAATATTTTCCTTCTCACGAAATTGGGTGCAAAGGTAGTTCTTTGTGGACCTCCTACCCTGCTTCCTCAAGAGCTGGAGAAAACAGGAGCTTCTATAGAGTATAACCTTGATAAATCCGTTGAAGATGCTGATGTAATAATGATGCTAAGAATCCAGCTGGAAAGGATGTCTAAAAATTTCTTTCCCTCTTTAAGGGAATACAGAATGCTTTATTCCCTTGATCTCAAAAGACTGAAGAGGGCAAAAAAAGATGTGATAATCATGCATCCAGGTCCAATAAACAGAGGAATTGAGCTATCAGCTGAGATTGCAGATTCAGAATACTCTGTCATACTTGATCAGGTTTCAAATGGGATTGCAGTCAGAATGGCAGTCTTATACCTTCTTTCCGGTTCATCGGAGGCTTGAAAATGAGTGATAGATTACTTTTAAAAAATGGAAGGGTTGTAGACCCTTCTTCTAAGCTGGATTCTACAATGGACATATTGATTGAAAATGGGAAGATAAAGGAGATCAAAGAAAGAATTGATTTAAAGGATGCTGAGGTAATAGATTGCTCAAAGTATATAGTGGCTCCTGGATTCATTGATTTACACACCCATCTCAGGGAGCCTGGAAGAGAAGATGAGGAAACAATAGAAAGTGGAAGTCTTTCTGCAGTGGCAGGAGGTTTCACATCAATTTGCTGTATGCCAAATACTGAGCCTCCAAATGATTGCAGGGAGGTGACAGAATTTATTATAAGGAGGGGGAAAGAAGTTGGATTAGCAAATATTTTCCCTGTTGCCTCAGTAACCAAGGGAAGGAAAGGGGAGGAGATTGTTGAGATGGCAGAACTTTCACGCTCTGGGGTTGTTGGTTTTTCTGAGGATGGAAGTTGTGTAAAGAGCAGCTACATAATGAGAAGGGCTATGGAGTGGGCAAAATTTTTGAATAGACCAATAATGGAGCATGCCCAGGATCCTGAACTTTCTGGGTATGGAGTAATGAATGAGGGTTTCTATTCCTATATTCATGGATTAAGAGGGATTCCAAAAGAATCAGAGGAAATAATAGTTGCAAGGGATATTATTCTATCAAAGTTAACAGGGGCTCATTTGCATATTCTCCATGTAAGTTCTTCAGGCTCTCTTGATATGATAAGAAAGGCTAAGAAGGAGGGGGTTCATGTTACAGTAGAAGTGACCCCTCACCACTTAGTTCTTTCTGAAAAAGATCTTATTCCATGGGATTCCAACTACAAGATGAATCCTCCCCTTACATCAGAAGAGGACAGGAAAGCCCTTATCGAAGGAATAAAGGATGGGACAATTGATTGCATAGCAACAGACCACGCTCCCCACACCATTGATGAAAAAATGGTTGAGTTTGATCAGGCTCCCTTTGGAATTGTTGGGCTTGAGACTGCTGTTCCTTTAATAATGGATAAATTTGTTAGTTCAGGGGTAATCACAGTTGAGAGGTTTGTATCTCTTTTTTCGTGTAATCCTGCAAAAATCCTTGGGTTGAAAAATAAAGGTTCCTTAAAGCCCAATTTTGACGCAGACATAACAATTATAAATCCAACAAAGGTAAAAACTGTGGATAAGACAAAGTTTAAAACCCTCTCAAGGAACACACCCTTTCATGGGAGGAGACTGAGAGGTTGGCCTGTAATAACCATTGTTGCTGGAAGAATTGTATGGAGGGAAGAGTAATTCTCTCTAAACTTCAGGAAAAGATTGGGCTGATTTTTTCCGATGAGAAAATCCTTTTTAGAGCAATCACCCATAAATCTTATGCCTATGAAAAAGGGACAGAGAGTAATGAGAGATTAGAATTTCTTGGTGATGCTGTTTTGAACCTAATTGTTACCGAATTCCTTTATGAGCATTTCCCCGATCTTGAGGAAGGGGATATGTCAAAGTTAAAATCCATGCTTGTTGGAATAGAGACTCTATATAAGATCGGCAAGAAATTATCTCTTGGTGAGTTCCTTCTACTTGGAAAGGGGGAGGAGCAAACTGCTGGAAGGGAAAAGAAAAGACTGATAGGTAGCGCAGTTGAGGCGATCATTGCCAGCATTTACATTGACAAAGGATTGGAGAAGGCAAGGGAAGTTGTTGTTCGTTGGATAAAGCCTTTTACAAAGGGTATTAGAAAGGGTAAAGAGATTTTCTGGGATTGGAAGAGTAAACTACAGGAAATTACCCAGAGGGAAAAAAAAGGTCTTCCTGAGTATAATGTTGCGAAAGAGTTTGGACCTCCCCATAACAGGAAATTCAGAATTGAGGTATGGATTGAAGGAAAGAAGATTGCATCTGCCACTGGAAGTTCGAAAAAGGAAGCAGAGCAGAAAGCAGCAAAGAATGCCCTTAAAAAATTGTTTTTGTCCAAATGAGAAAGCTTTTTATTTCTTTTATTCTTATATTTTCTTCCTTTCAAATTATCTATTCCCAGGATATTGATATAAATGAGCTGAAGAGGAGGGTATCAGAAATTGGGAAGCTTCCCTTTGTCAAGGATGTCCCATTAAAGGAGATAGACAGAAATTATCTTGAAAATTTCCTCGAGTCTTATTTCAGGAAGGAATATCCAGAGGATAAAGCTGAGAAGGAGGAGAAATTATTAAGATTTTTGGGACTATGGAATACTGAAAAGAAACTGAATTCCTTGAGGAAAGAAGTTCTCTTCAATCAGGTTGTTGCTTTTTACGATGAGATGGATTCAAAGTCTGTTTATTACATATCCTTTAAAAAAGGACCTCTGTCTGATTTGAATTCAATGGTTCTTGCCCATGAGATAAGACATGCGATTCAGGATCAGCACTTTAATATTGGTAAATATTTCCAGGGTTTGAGTGATTTTGATGATAGAAGAGTGGCTATCCTCTCTGCTATTGAAGGGGATGCAAATCTTTTGATGCTCCAGTTTGCTGGTCTTGACCCTTCTCTATTTATTTCATTTTCTGAAAAAATTCCATTAACTACCTTAAATTTAACTCCTGATTCTGAAAATATCCCTTTGATTTTAAAAAACTTTCTTATTTTTCCATATTTCTCAGGTCTAAAATTTGTCTATAAGATTTTTTCAAGGGGTGGGTGGGATGAAGTCAATAGCATACTGAATTCTCCGCCTGCATCGACAGAACAGATAATCCACCCTGAGAAATTCATTGAAATTAAAGAAGGACCATCTCAACTAAAAAGTTTCTATTCACCGGGTCCAGGATGGAAATTATCATCTTCCTTTGTTGGAGGGGAGCTTTTCGTCTCAACGCTGCTGGAAAATTTTGGTATAAATGAGAGTAAAATTGCTTCAGAAGGGTGGGGGAATGGTGTTTTGAATTTTTGGGAAAAGGGTGAGAGAAAACTGGTTCATTGGTCGACAAAATGGGATACCCGAAATGATGCCATTGAATTTTTAGAAGCTCTTAGTCAGTACCTCACAAAATTAGGTCTGAGAAAAAAGGAGAGTGAAAAAAATTATTCTTTCTTTTCAGGATTAGATGATTTTTCTCTCATAATTTTTTCA
>JBBIMS010000122.1:0-561 GCA_037444285.1 Candidatus Aminicenantota bacterium
ATTTTTATCAGATAAAGGAGAAATTGTCAATTATTGCACCAATTTTAAGCCCTTGGATGAAACCTCTCCCATATTCTCTTCAATCTTTCAGCAGCAATGTGGGTGTAAATTTGAGTTGTGGAAATCCTTGAGTGACCAAGCATTATCTGAATTGATCTTAAATCAGCTCCCCTTTCAAGAAGATGGGTTGCAAAGGAATGTCTCAATGTGTGAGGTGTGAGTTTGTCTGCTATTCCAATTTTTTTCCCATAACCCTTTATGATCTTCCACAAACCCTGTCTTGTCAGAAGTTCTCCTTTATAATTGAGAAAAACAAAGGGGTTCCCCTTTCCTCCAAAAAACTCCTCCCTCAAATTGAGATAAATTAACAAATATTTAAGGGCAATCTCTCCAGTTGGAACCATCCTCCTCTTCCCTCCTTTTCCCATCACATAAATAAATCCCTCGTCGAGCTCAAGGTCTTCCATTTTTAACTCAACCAGTTCAGAAACCCTCAGACCAGTTGCATACATAAGCTCAAGAATTGCCTTGTCCCTTTTTCCTATTGGATTGGAGAGTTCT
>JBBIMS010000122.1:583-5884 GCA_037444285.1 Candidatus Aminicenantota bacterium
TCCATTGTCAAATATGTAGGGAGAGATTTTGTCTGCCTTATCCCCTTTATTCCTGAAAGAGGATTGACATTTATAACATTTTCCATAATGAGGTATTTGAAAAAAGTTCTGAGGGAAGAAAGAACTCTTGAGGAGGATCTCTGGGAAAACCCTTTCTTTTGAAGTTCTCTTAGATATAAAAGAACATCCTCTTTTTTTACATCCTTCCAATCCTTCTTCAAGAAATCCAAAAAATATTTCAAATCCCTTCCATATGCTTCTATTGTGTTTTGACTGTAACCCTTCTCAAGAGCAAGATAATTAAGGAAATCTTCAATATGCTTCATAGTTTATAAATGGATTATTTTCCCTCTCCTCCTTTACAGTTGTAGATGGACCATGCCCTGGAAGAATTATGGTTTCATCAGGAAGGGTCAAGATTTTATTTCTTATTGAGTTTATCAGTTGATTCCATGAGCCTCCCGGCAGATCAGTCCTTCCAACAGAGCCTGAAAATATTAAATCTCCTGAAAAAAGGATTCCATCAGCAAAAATTGAAATACTTCCAGGAGTATGCCCTGGAGTGTGGATGATTTTCAGAGAAGTTTCGCCAAATTCAATAAAATCACCATCCTTCAAGAATTTATCGGGATTTGGAGAGGGGTTTCCTCCCATTAAAGGGAATATAAATTGGTTCTCAAAGGAGTTTAAAATTTCTATGTCATCCCTGTGGAGTAAAATGGGGATTGAATATTTTTCCTTTAAAAGTTTGTTTGCTCCACAATGGTCAGCATGACCGTGGGTGTTTATAATCATTAATGGTCTTAATTTTTTCTCTTCTATAAAAAGTGAAATCTTTTCACCTTCTCCCCCAGGGTCTAAAATTATTGCAAAATTCTCTTCATTAAAAATTACATAACAATTTGTTTCAAGGGCTCCAACTTGGATTGTTTTGTATTCAATCACTCTTTAAAAAAACAAATGCTGAAAGAATCGCCAAAAATATATTTCTTATGATGGAGCTGAGACCTGTTTCACCAACAAGAACTCCTCCAAAGCATCCGCAATCCATATTGATACCTCTCAGGTATGCTGAAAGAATTGCAAAAAGGAAAATTAAAGTCATTATTAGGATTAGAAAGGAAGAACTCTTCCTCCATGAGGGAATGAGGAGAAAAGCAGCACAGAAAACCTCAAGAAAAGGGACAATGGAAGAAATTATTGCTACAGCAAATGGGTCTTTAATAATCTCATAAGACCTAACAGCTCCATAGAATTGAACGGGGGTCAAAATTTTTATTACACCTGCAGAAAAGTAAATCAGAAATAAGATGAATATCGAAATGTATAAGAAGACTTTCCCTTTTTTCACTGTCCTTTTTCAGTGGGATATCCTGCCTGAACCCATTGGCTCCATCCGCCAAAGAAAACCTCTATGTTTTTATATCCTCTCTCAGCCAGCCTTTCTGCAAGAAAGTAACTTGTGCTACAGCCGATACCCGAACAGTAAACAACCATCTTTTTATCCTTGGGATAATTCTTCTCGAACTCGGTAATTCTCTGGAGAAACTCTCCTGCAGGAAAGCAAATTGCTCCCTTTATATGAGCTTCCTTCCATGAAAGCTGAGATCTCGCATCTACAAACAACCAGCCCTGATCAAATCTCTCCTTTGCCTTTGCCAGATCTATCTCCTTGTATTTTGGGTTCTGCTGTGCTGGTGCTTCTTTTTGATTTATGGGAAGCTTACTCGATATTGCCATTAGATAGGCAATTCCAAAGGCAAAAGAGACAAAAAATATTAAAAGAGCCTTAGAGAAAAAATCTGAGAAACTTCTCTTTCTCATTTCAGGTCCTCCCTAATTTTAAGAAAAAAGTTTAGCAATTTTTTGCTTTTTTAGCAAGTTCAAAACCTTTATTTTCAGAAATTTGCATTTAAGGTATCAGGGTGGTACACTTAGAAAGGGTGTTTGTTTGGCTTATTTAAAAACAATTCTCATTTCCCCCATAAATATATGGTTTCAAAATGAAATGGGAAGGTAAGGAGTTTAAAATGCGTTTGAAAAATATTCCTATTGGTTTCTTTATACTTCAGGGAGGCAAGATCGCTTATGCGAGTTCGGAGTTGTGTAAGATGATAGGGTATGAGATGAAAAGAATTAAAGGAATGGAGATTAGAAAACTTATATCACCCGAGGAGTGGAAAGAATTTCTTAAAACCTGTTCCAGAAGGAAGAAAAGCTTAGAGCTCTCCCTCTTGCACAGGGATAAAAAGAGAAGGGTAAATGTGAAAATTCATAAAGATTTCACAAAATTTAAAGATGAAGAGATATGTCTGGGAACTGTAATGGAAATAGATTCAATTGAAAGGATAGTCGATGAAATTCTTTCAGCCCTTGAAGAATTTCATTCCTTTTTTGAGGATTCAAAGGAGGCAATGTATGTTACATCCCGCGACGGAAAGGTATTGAATATAAACCCTGAAGCTGTAAAGCTTTTTGGATACAAATCAAGAGAAAACTTTCTTGAGGCAAATGTTAAAAATCATTATCTGAACTTAACAGACAGGGAGAATTTTCAGAGAAAAATCGAAAAAGACGGTTATGTAAAGGATTATGAACTGACTCTTAAAGCTAAAAACGGCAGACCAATGGATGTTTCAGTTACTGCAAGTGTTCTCAAGGACGAAGAAGGAAAAACTATAGCTTACAGAGGAGTAATTCGAGATTTAACAGAGCACAAAAAAATTGAGGAGAGACTGAGGCAACTTCAAAAAATGGAAGCCATTGGAAGGCTTACAGGAGGAATAGCTCATGATTTTAACAACCTTCTCACAGTTATTCTCGGTAATACTGAGATTCTTCTGAGAAAAACAAAGCCTGAGGATCCTTCCCATAAAAAGCTTAAGCTTATATTTGAGACAGCAGAGCAAGCCTCAAGACTGACGAGCCAGCTTCTCACATTTAGCAGGAGTAAAAGCATTTACCAGATGAATTTCAACTTAAATACTCTAATTCATAAAATTGGTAGATTTTTATCAAGGACTATTGGAGAGAAAATAAAGCTTGACCTGTTTTTAAATCCTGATTTGGCATGTATAAAGGCTGACCCTACCCAGATAGAACAGGTCATATTGAATCTTGCTCTTAATGCAAAGGATGCAATGCCAGAAGGAGGGAAGCTAACAATTTCAACTGATAATGCAGAATTGAAGGAGTCAGACTGCAAATTGAATCCCGGGGTGACTCCTGGAAAATACTCAGTGATAGAAGTTTCTGATACTGGAACAGGAATACCAGAGGAAATCCTGGATAGAATTTTTGAACCCTTCTTCTCTACCAAGGAGAAAGGCTCAGGACTTGGACTTTCCATTGTTTATGGGATAGTGAAACAATCAGGAGGTCATATAACTGTTGAAAGTCAGCTTGGCAAAGGGACAACTTTCAGAATTTTAATTCCCGCATCTGAGAGCAGGATAGATAATCTTTTAAAAAACGAGAAGGAAGAAAAGGCTTTCCCAGCTGGAAAGGGTAGGATATTGGTTATTGAGGATGACCAAGGAGTTTTGGAATTCATAAAAGATGTTCTTGAATCTTCAGGGTATGAGGTTTCTGTAGCTCTGAATGGAGAGGAAGGGATAAAAATAGCTAAGGAAAGTGGGGAATTTGATCTTCTTATAACCGATGTGGTCCTTCCCAAGATGAATGGTTTTGAAGCTGCTAAGGAGATTTTGAAGAGCTCACCCAAAACAAAGATAATTTTTATGTCAGGTTATCCTTCCAACAAAATCAATCACATTTATGAAATTGAAAAAGCCCTTTTTTTGCAAAAACCCTTTACTCCATCAATTCTCCTTGAAAAGGTAGACAATATTCTTAAAAAATAGAATTTACCGGTGTCTTCGAATAAAATAACTTTATGGAAGATTTTATTCGGAAACTTGCAAGAATTGAAAAGTTATTTTTTCCCATATTTTTTTTGCTAGCTCCTCCCCTTTTCCCCTCAATTTTATTCGAAAATCATGGCTTGGTTGCATCATCTTTTACTCATTCAAAATCAGGCAGCTCCTCTACCCAGATCGGGATTCGTTTTCTTCCCGATTTTTCCCTGTCCCATAATTTTTCAAACTCCAGGTCTCTTGAGGGTGAGATCTCTTTTAACACTTATTTCACAGCAAATTTCCCATCATCAAAAGAGCCAATTCTTAAAGGGAGAATAAAGCCATATCGATTGAGCCTTAAATACTCATCCTCCCGTTTTGAAACAAGGATAGGATTACAAAAAATAAGTTTTGGTTCTGCAAGCCTTATTCGTCCCCTTATGTGGTTTGACCGCATAGATCCCAGAGACCCAATTCAGCTCACAGATGGAGTTTATTCCCTTCTTATCCGAACATTCATAGCAAAAAAGACAAATCTGTGGTTCTGGGTTCTTTACGGAAATGAGGATCCGAAAGGTTGGGAGGTTTTTCCAACAGAAAGGAAATCACCAGAATTGGGATTCAGGAATCAAATTCCTGTGGGAAAAGGGGAACTTGCTTTCTCCTTTCATCATCGTAAAGGTTTCTTCCATAAAAAGGATAACTCTGATAATATTTTCTTAAATTCCCCTTCCAATGGAGATTTCAAATTTTCAGAAGAGAGATATGCCCTTGACGGTAAATGGGACATAGGTGTTGGAGTCTGGTTTGAAGCTGTTTTTTCCAATCAGAGAAGCCCAAATTTTATCTATCCCTGGCAAAGGAGTTTTACAGCTGGAATTGATTATACTTTCCCCATAGGGAATGGTGTTCATTTCCTCACAGAATATTTTATGAATGATTTATCAAAAAAACTTTTTTCAAAGGAAAAGTCTCCTTCCTCTCAATTCCTTGCTCTTTCCCTTTCCTATTCTGCTTCTCTTCTTGATACTCTTTCTGCAATAATTTATTACGATTCGAAAAATAGGAATTTTTATAACTTTGCTCGCTGGCAAAGAAATTATGACCGATGGTCAATAAACTTAATAGCTTTCTCAAACCCTGAAGAATTCAGGATTTACAAAATACCTGAGGGCAATTTCTTTACTGGAAAGGGTTTTCTTTTAATGATAGTTTATAATTACTGATTTTGATTCCTTGAAAAATGAATTTTGCTAAAAATTCAGGATTTTTCTATAATTTAAGATGATAGACAAAAGTAAAATTGGTAATTCAGATTCAATCCTTATACAAACCATCGATCTGGTAAAAATATATCCAATGGGGGCTCATCAGCTTGTTGCCCTGAACAATGTTAATCTTAGTTTTAAAAAAGGGGAATTTGCAGGCTTTGTCGGACCGAGTG
>JBBIMS010000123.1:0-5881 GCA_037444285.1 Candidatus Aminicenantota bacterium
GTCTTAATCAAAAAGTGATCGCATCTATACTTCCCAAAAACTTCTGATCCAATTTTTGAAACTTCAACATTGGGATTTGTTATGCTTATTTTTATGAGCTTTGCAATTGCTCCACCCATTTGCAAAATTTTATCCATATCAACTTCCATATATGTTTTCTCCTCAGGATCCACAATTATAACAGTATTGGTTCCACTTCTATAAATCCAGTATCCTCCCTCTTTTCGAGAGGGATCTGATTTCTTGCCAATTTCAACGAATTCCTCCCTCACATTCCCACCTTGAGCGTAGAGATGGGAGATAATATAATTTGTCTCCTTTTCTCCTGATTTGAAAACAGTCTTAGCCTGCCATTCTATCCCGGCAAACACTAACCCTGCCTGGAGAATAAGGAAGAGAATCCAGACAATAAAACTATTTTTTCTCATTTAAACCTCCAACTTCCACTATAACATTTTATTTAAGAAAAAGAAAATTTCATTTCCCAACATGTTCTTAATATTTTAAATTCTTAAATTTAATGATATAATCTTTGTGGAGAATGAAAATGAAAAAAAGTTTTATTTACTATGAACATCATGCTGACATATGCTCTGTCTTCTCCCATCCTAAAAGACTTCTGATAATTGACACTTTAAGGGAAAAGGAAATGAATGTAACTGAGATAGGGAATTTAACAGGTATACCCAAATCAAATCTCTCCCAGCACTTAGGGCTCCTTAAAGACAAGGGAGTTGTGAAAACAAGGAAAGAGGGGACCCAGGTTTTCTACAGGATAGCTCACCCGAACATTCTTAAGGCTTTTGATCTCATGTCCGAGTTCCTTTTAGATTCCATATCTGATTCCCAAAAGTTGCTTGCAGAAGAAAAGTGAAGATTTTTCTTTAGAAAAATTTAGTCTTTATTTTTTTAAAACCGGCAAAGAAGCAGCAACAATTGCCTGTCCAAGTCTTCTTCCAGTTTCCTCGGGAAGATGAATTTTCAAATTCTTTGAGAGCTCAGGGAACTCTTCATCAAGAACCTCCTTTGCTCTCTCAACAATCAATGCTCCAGCTATTCCGGAGGTAACCCTTCCAAGGACTAAAACATGGGATAAATCATAGAAATAGGAATACATCCCTATTCCATATCCCAGATAAACACCTATTGTATCAAAGATTTTTCTTGCTTTATTATCACCTTTCTCAGCAAGGCGCTGAATATTTTTAAGTTTTTCCACTGGATTCTCTCCATTAACTTGAAGTCCGGATTCCTTTGCAAGGCGAAAAACAGCTTGCTGGGAGAAGTAACTCACTCCACAACCTCTGTCACCTGACCACTCATCAACTGGAGCGGATGGGCTGAAATCAACAGGTGCAAAGGCAAGCTCATTGAGCCAGTTGGTGAGATTTCCTTCTTCATTAACATAACCCCCTGCTTGACTTGAACCCATTGCAATTCCAAGGACTTTACCAGCATTGAGGCTGAATGAACCTGCAAGAGCTGTAACCTCTCCATCATTCATAACAACAAGGGGAACACCCCATATTCTCTGGATCTCTAAGAAAATATTTTTTCCTCTTCTTTCAAAAACTTCCTCAGGAACAGATCTGAAAAGGGATGCGACCATTACTCTGTTATTAATGTAAATCCCCGCTGAACTTCCTCCGATTGCATCAACTTCTGGAAGATGGGATGCTGCACTGTGAAGGGATGCCATGATCTGGTGGAAGTGATAAGATGGGTTACTTCTATTCTGGGGCTCCCATGGAACCTCCTCCGTAAAAACAGGCTTTCCATCAGAAACTGCAGAAACCTTTCTATCGCTTGCACCAAGGTCAAATCCTATCCTGTTTCCTTTAAAATCCTTATCAACTGGAAAAGAAATTTCCCTCTGCTCAGGAAAATCATCTATTTCAATAATTTCAACCTGGAAGTCCCTTTCATAAACCTTTGACATTAACTTAACATCAAAGACCCTTTCTCCATTAACACTGTAAATCTTTTTTAAACTCTCTCCTATTCTTTTAGAGCCAGCTAATAACACTTTATATCCTCCCCTCTGCCAGAGCAAAAATTTGGATATTCTCTCAACAAAGAAAAGATTGAGCTCTTCAAATTCAGAACCTTCAATAATTTCTGTTTCATAAACTGAAAGGGAATCATCAGGTCTTAAAATTCCTATTTTTATGGGAATACTTTTGGAGCTTTTCACTATTTTTAAATACTCCATTATCCATAGAGATGCTGGTAAAAAACCCCTGTCAAGGGGAGGAATGAATTTTGGTTCACAAATCCTTTTAATTTTGTCCCTCAATTGGTTTATAATATAACAATGGAAGTTTAAATGTCAATTTTTACTTGACATTTATGGAATTAAAAACATAAAATTTAAAAGTTACCATATAAAGAGGTTTGAAGATGGAAGAGAAGAAGGAAATTCCTCAAAGAAGGGAACATAAAATTGATTTAAGGAAATTCAAAAAGGAGGAAGGCTTTAGAGCTGTTGAGGAAAAACTTGCCTCAATGGGAGCTAACGATTTCCTTATAACAATCTCCTCCTATGATCCTGATGAGATTAAGAGAGAAGTGGATTTTATATTCTACAATATCTGGGATTATAGCAAGAAAAGGCTCGAAGACGGAACTTTTGAAGCAGAATGGAAGCTAAAAAAGAACCCTGAAAATCCTGAGGTGGATGAAAGAATAAAACTGGTTGAATAGAAAATATTTTTAGGAGGATTGAATGCCAAAGGAACACATTCCCCTTGAAGAGTCAATTATCGGATTGAAGGAGAGGATGGACCTTCTGAAAGACTCAACAAATCCTTCAGAAAGAGCAGAATACAACGAACTATACAAACAGTTCCAGAAAAAATGGTTGGAAATATCAGCAAATCTTACTCCATGGGAAATAACACAACTTGCAAGACATCCTTTAAGACCTTACACCCTTGACTATGTGAGGCTCATTTTTGAGGATTTTGTTGAGTTGCATGGGGATAGAAGATTCGCTGATGACAAGGCAATGATTGCTGGACTTGCTTTCTTTAAAAAGGAATCTGCTGTGGTGATAGGACATCAAAAAGGAAGGACAACAAGGGAAAAGATAGAAAGAAACTTTGGCATGGCAAATCCTGAAGGTTATAGAAAGGCTCTGAGGGTGATGAAGTTGGGAGAAAAGTTTGGACTCCCTGTTATCTCCTTTGTCGACACCCCAGGTGCATATCCTGGTATCGGAGCTGAGGAAAGGGGACAGGCTGAAGCAATTGCTTACAACCTGAGGGAGATGGCAAGGTTGAAAGTTCCCATAATTGTCCTTGTAATTGGAGAAGGTGGAAGTGTAGGAGCTCTTGGCATAGGAGTTGGAGATAGAGTATATATGCTTGAATACTCAATTTATTCTGTAATATCTCCAGAGGGATGCGCTGCAATTCTCTGGAAAAATCAATCAGCAGTTGAGGAGTCAGCAAGAAATTTAAAGTTAACAGCCAGAGATCTCCTGAGTCTTGGAGTTATTGATGAGATAATACCTGAACCTGTTGGTGGAGCTCACTCCAATTATGAAGAGATGGCAGAGACAGTGTCAAATTACATTGAGAAAGGCTTGAAGGAGCTAAAAAAACTATCCCCTGAAAAACTTGTAAAACAAAGAATTGAAAAATTCAGAAAGATGGGGGTTTTTGAAGTAATTTAAAATGAAAAAGGAGAGAATTCAAAGACCCAAGGGAACAAAGGATATCTTTGGAAAAGAGGCAGAGATCTGGGAATACATAGAGAGAAAAGCAAGGGAAATCTTTAGGCTTTATGGTTACAAAGAGATAAGAACACCAATATTTGAAGCCACAGAACTTTTCGAAAGAGGGGTTGGTGAAGAGACAGATGTTGTGAAAAAGGAGATGTACACCTTCCTTGATAGAGGCGAAAGGTCTATTACCCTAAGACCTGAAAACACAGCTCCTGTTGTTAGAGCGGTAATAGAAAATAGACTCTATGAAAAACCTCCCCTTAGATTCTTCTATATTGGACCAATGTTCAGATACGATAGACCCCAGAAAGGCAGATACCGACAGTTCCATCAAATTGGGGTCGAGATACTGGGAGAAGATGAGCCTTCAACTGATGCTGAACTTATTGAAATGGCATTTAAGTTCCTTTTAAGCCTTCCTGTTAAAGATTTCAAAATTCTTATAAACTCAATAGGATGCAGAAAATGCAGACCAAATTATCTTTCAATTCTAAAGAATGAAGCTGAGAGGATCAAAGATAAGCTCTGTGATGAGTGTAATGCCAAGATTGGAAGAAACATTCTAAGAATTTTCGATTGTAAAAACGAAAAATGTATAGAGGAGAGCAAATTGCTTCCCAAAATTAACAATTATCTTTGCAATGATTGTAAATCTCATTTTGAAGAGGTTCTTGGAATACTTGACTCAATTGAAATCCCATATGAAATTGAAGGAAGGCTGGTGAGAGGACTTGATTACTACACAAAGACAACCTTCGAGATAGTTCCTTTATCAGCAGAGTCTTCCCAGGCTTCGATTCTCGGAGGAGGCAGATATGATAATCTTTCTGAAGACCTGGGAGGTCCCCCTCTCTCAGGAATTGGCTTCGCCCTTGGTGTTGAAAGAACCGCATCCCTTCTAAAGGATCTTTCCTTTCCTGAAAATGATATAATAATGATAATACCATTGAGCAAAGAGGATAGGATGGAAGCCTTTGCTGTGGCAAAAGAACTGAGGGAAAATGGAATTCCTGTTATTTTAGATCCAAAAATTAGAAATATTAAAACATCCCTCAGCTGGGCAAACAAGGCACAAATTAAAAAAGTAATAATAATTGGAGAGAGGGAAAGGGAAAGGGGAACAATAATTTTTAAGGATATGATTTCAGGGGAACAGAAAGAATTAAAAAGGAAGGAGATCCTCAATTGGCTACAAAGATAAAACTTGATTCCCTTGGTGACTGGAAAAGAACCCATTATGCTGGCTCCCTAAGAAGGGAAAATGTTGGGAACAGAGTAACACTATTTGGATGGGTCAGAAGGAAAAGGGATCTTGGAAAAATTATATTTGTGGATCTTGCTGATAGGGAAGGAATTGTTCAGATAGTTTTTACTGAGGATAGTGAAGATATTTTTGAGAAGGCAAGAGCATTGAAGTCTGAGTATGTTATTGCTGTAAGGGGGAAGGTGAGGGAGAGGGAAGTGAAAAATCCTTCTATTCCCACAGGAGATGTAGAAGTTGAAGCCCATGAACTAAAGATTCTTAATTTTTCTGATGTTCTTCCCTTCTCACTCGAGGAAGATGTAAAGGCTTCGGAAGAGCTCAGGCTTAAATTCAGGTATCTTGATTTGAGAAGAGAACCTCTTCAAAGAAATATAAAATTGAGACATCTTGCCTCAATTCAGACAAGGATTTACCTCCACAACAAAGGATTCCTCGAAATTGAAACTCCTTTTCTGACCCGCTCAACTCCTGAGGGAGCACGGGATTATATTGTGCCAAGCAGAATTTATCCAGGGAAATTTTATGCCCTACCCCAATCACCTCAGCTATTTAAGCAACTTCTAATGATCTCAGGATTTGACCGTTATTTCCAGATTGTAAGATGTTTCAGAGATGAAGACCTGAGAGCAGATAGGCAGCCTGAATTCACACAGATAGATATTGAAATGAGTTTCCCTGACGAGGAGCAGATCTTTGAATTAATTGAGGGGTTAATGGTGGAACTTATGGCACTAATTGGAAAAAAAGTTGAGACACCATTTCCAAGATTGAGCTATGAATCTGCAATGGAGAATTACGGTAGTGATAAGCCTGACTTAAGAATAAGCTTAAGGATTAAAGAATTAAAAGATAATTTCTTGAAATCTCAGAACTAAATTATTAGAAAATTT
>JBBIMS010000124.1:0-3090 GCA_037444285.1 Candidatus Aminicenantota bacterium
AATCTGCCAATGAGGAATTTAAAGTCTGCTGAGGCACAAAATGAAAAAGAGAAAGATTGAACTTCCAATCTGCCAATGAGGAATTTAGGGGGCGTTTTCCTTCTTTCTGACTCTCAGTTATTTCAAAATATAGAAGCTGGGTCTATGTCGATTTCGATGGAGCGTTTTTCCAGTCTTTCAATGTTTTCCTTTAACCACTCTTTTACTCTATTTTTTTCTCCCTTTATAAGTATCTGAACACTTTTCTTCTTCCCTCCCTCGTAAGGATTTATTGATGGGCCGATTACTTCGATTCCTTTCCTTTTTTCTTTTAAACCCTTAAAAGTAGAGCGGGAAAACCTTCCAACTCCCTTCAGAGTTTTTCTTGATAAAATTAACTTTACAATTCTTCCAAAGGGTGGATACCCTAAAGCTTCCCTTATTTTTAGCTCTTTTTCATAGAATAATTCATGGTTCCTTTCTGCGATATATTTTATGGAGTGGTGCTCTGGAAATTCTGAGACAATAATAAACTTTCCTCCTTCTTCAACCATTTCAATTGCATCATTTATGAGATGGAATGTTTCCTCAGAAAAGTTTACATCAGGTAATAGAAGATTTACCTCTGGTTTTACCATTACCATTAGCTTAACTTTTTTCTGGAAATTTTCCCTTGATGTTAGAAGGAGTTGGGTTCCTACAAGAATATTGATTTTCTTTGCATAGAAATCTTCCCATACCTTTCTTTGAGCCTTTCTTGTCTTAGCCTTTTCGAGATCTAAAATTCCAACTTTGACCTTTGGAAACTTTTCCCTTAAAATTTGGGGTAATCTCTCTGTTCCAACTGCTCCGATAAAAGATAGCCTTCCATTGCATTCAGGACAGTAAAGTTTGAAAGATTCCCTCCATCCGCAAATGTGGCAGATTTGTTCCCCTTCCTCATGGGCTTTTAATGGAACTTTGCATTTTGGACAGAGGGAAATCCATCCACATTTTTTGCAAAGTAGTATGCTTCCCATTCCTTTCCTGACAGTTAGAAATAAAATCTGGTTTCCATCTTTTAGATTCTTTCTTATTTCCTTTAATATTTCGGATGGAATGGGCGCCCTCTCTTTTATAATTTCTATATCAACTTTTCTTTGAACCTGGATTTTAAAAAATTGGTATTCTTTCTTTTGAATCTTGTGGAATGTTTCTACAGAAGGGAGAGTTGTTCCGAGAAGAAGGTGACAATTTTCAATCTCACTTCTTTTTTCTGCGACCCACAGGGAATGAAATTTTGGATTCTCTTCCATTTTGAAATATCTACTCTCTTCTTCGTCAAGGACAATAAGACCGAGCTCTCTTACAGGAGAGAAAAGAATTTGAGGCGTTCCGATAACAATATCTGTTTCTCCTGAAATTATCTTTTCAAGTTCTTTTGCTCTTCTGACAGGAGAGACGGCTGAGTGGATTATCGATTGTTTGAGGTCATTTTTTTCAATTTTATAAAAAGAATTAGCTTTTATAATCTCAGGGAAAACGAAAATCGCTCTTTTTCCTTCCATCTTTAATTTTTTCGCTATTTCAATATAAACTGAAAACCTGATTTCCCTTTCTCCTGAAAGAACAAGGGGTTTTTTATCTTTTAAATTTTTCATTATTTCCGCAATCATTTCCTTTTTAACTGGAGAAACTGAGATTTTTTCATTTTCTACTTTCCTTTCCCTTGCTTTTCTCCCCGCTGGAAGCCCTGGCGAGAATGCCATTCTTAGAAGTTGTCCTATGGGAAGGAAATATTCCTCAGATAAGTAATTACACAAATTTAGAATTTTTTCGTTGATAAAAGGTTTTTCATCAATTATATCTTTTATTTCTTTTATCCCTTCTCTGTATTCATCATTATAAATATCCACAATGAATCCTTTCATCCCATAATTCTTAAAAGGGACAGAGACTCTTTTTCCGATCTCAACCTTTTCTTTCAATTTAGGAGGGACTCTGTAGTCAAAAGTTTTTCTGAGGGGAATTGGTAAGGCGACTTTCACATATAATTCACTCATCTTTCAAAATTACCTTTTCCCTTGTGATAAAAGAAAAAATCCTCGTTGAAAATTTATCGGAAAGTTCTCTGAGGGAGCTACCACCTTTTGCGGGATCGAATTTCATTCGAAAAACCACTTTTCTTGGTTCTGAAACTAAAAGGGAGCTTTCAATTCCTTCCATTGAGTTTATTGTCTGGAGAAGAATTTCATCATTGAGATTCTTATCCCTGAAAATAGAATCTGCCGACATCCCCTCAAGATCTAAAGAATATAAAAGCCCGACAATTTTTTTTGAAAGATATGGCTTTTCTGACCTTTCAAGGCGGAAAAAGCTTATACCTTCAGGAAGATTTCCTGATAGCGCTTTCAAAAATTCACCCTCTTCTATCAGATAACTGGATTTAAATTCACAGATCTCTTCGAGCCCTGCTACACCTGTTGGAAGAGCAGGAGAGAAGGAAATGTGCATGTGGGGATGAAATCCCTCTGTTATCCATACAGGGATCCTTGCTCTTCTGAATGCCCTTTCTATTGCCTTCATTGTTTCAAGATTTGAAAGATAGCGAGCATTACCTACCTTTGAAAAATAGGCTCTGTAAAAAAGGGCTTCCCTTTGCTTTTCGCCTATGTAGAGGGGTTTCTCCGGAAGATGGGTAATTTCAGCTTTCCCCATAATTTTTTTTAGAAAGATACAATCCCTGCAGATAGAGCAATTTATGTCAAGACAGCTTTTACTGATTTCTCCTTTCAAGGCAAGATGGTACTCCTTTAATAATGTTTCCTTAGGAAAGCCAGAATTTATAAAATCCCATGGCAATGGTTCATCAAATTTTATCGCTGAAAGATACTTTTTTTTAATTTCTTCGGTAAGAGAATTTTTCCATAAATCGTATCTGAAATAATCTTTCCAGCTTTCGAGTTTCCCTCCTCCTTTAAAAACTCTTTCAATTAAAGAAGAAATTTCTGAATCACCCCTTGAGAGAATCCCCTCAATTTCTGACATTTCAGGGTCGTGGGGTTTTATATTGATTGTAGGGTATTTTGAAAGCCCCTTTTTTATTTTCTTTATCTTCTCTTTCAGAGAATT
>JBBIMS010000124.1:3105-5870 GCA_037444285.1 Candidatus Aminicenantota bacterium
GGGTATGAGGCTTAGGGACAAAAGGTGATACGGTTAGATTTATCTCAATGCTTCTCCTGGAAATCCTTTTCCCGATCTCGAAAATTTTTTTTGTCATCTCCACAATCCCTTCAATGTCTTCATCCGTTTCAGTGGGAAGTCCAATCATGAAGTAAAGCTTTATCAGCCTCCATCCCTTTGAGAAAAGAGTTTCAACACCTTCATAAATCTCACTGTCAGAGATGTTTTTATTTATGACTCTTCTCAATCTTTCTGTTCCTGCCTCAGGAGCTATTGTAAAACCTGTTTTCCTTATCTTTTTAATCTCCTCTAAGATTTTATCTTTCAAACCTGATGTTCTCAGGGACGGAATTGATATTGAAACTTTATCCTCTACGAGGGTTTCTGTAAGAGCTGATAGAAGCTCATCTATGTAAGGATAGTCTGAAACGCTCAATGAACTTAAGGAAATATCCTCGTATCCAGAAATTTGGAGGAGTTGGATTGCTTCCTTTAAAACATTTTCTGGATTTTTAACTCGATATGGAGAATAAATTGACAAAGCCTGGCAGAATCTACATCTCTGGGGGCATCCCCTTGCTATCTCAACAATTATTCTATCAAAAACAATCTCGTTAAAAGGAACAATTGGAGAAGGGAGTGGAGCTTTTTCAATTTTTTCAATAATTCTTTTCCTTACCTCTCTAACTCCATTGGAAGGAACAGGGACTATGAATCTTCCTCTTTTCTCCCTCTTCCAGAATTGAGGAACATAAACCCCTTCTATTTCCGATAGTCTCTTCAGAATTTTTTCTCTGCTCTCGGCTTTGAATTCTCTGTAAATATTTAATATTTCGACTATTCCCTCCTCTCCATCTCCAATATAAAAAATATCAATGAAAGGAGAGAGGGGTTCAGGATTGAAAGTGCATGGTCCACCTGCTATTACAATTGGGTCTTTATCCTTCCTTTCTTCAGATTTTAGAGGAACTTTCCCCAGCTCAAGGATGTTTAATACATTTGTATAATTCATTTCATAGGAAAGGGAGAATCCAACAATATCAAAGTTGGATAGAGGAATTTTGTTCTCAAGGGAAAATAATGGAAAATTTTTCCTTTTCAAGAATTCTTCGAAATCAGGTGAGGGAGCAAAGAATCTCTCGGCAGAAGCCCATTCTATTGAATTTATAAGGGAGTATATAATTCTTAAGCCAAGGGATGACATCCCAATCTCATAAAGGTCAGGGAAAACAAGGGCAAATTTTACTTTTACCTTTTCAGGATCCTTTTTTACCACATTCCACTCATTTCCCAGGTATCTTGTAGGCTTTGAAAGGGATATTAGAAATTCAGTCAAATCAAACATTTCATTATATATTTTACCTTACAACCCAATCTTTCAAAAATGACATACTCAGGGGAATTTTTCCGCTTTTTGCAGGTGGCAAAACTCCTGAAAAGAGAAACTGCAAAAAACTTTTCTATCGAACTATGTCTTTAAAATCAAATGAAAAAATCTTTCTCTACTTTCTTTCTCTTAAAATTTCCTCCAGTATTCTTTCAATATCAATTCTCTTTAGCTCATCAATTAATTCCTTATCTTTCGTTAGATTAGCTATTTTTGGATTGTTAAGCAAGCCATAGATATCTGAGGAGTCAAGGGCTTTTTTAATTTCCTCATCCTCTGCAACTTCTATTAATTTTGGATTCTCGATTAAATGGGAAATCTCAGGATGCTCCCTTAACTTTTGGAGTAAATCCGGGTCACTTATAACAGTTATAAGATTTTCGAATATTTTTGAGATTCTCTCATCAAAAGGATTTATCCCCTTAACTAAGGGAGCAAATAAAGAGCTTTGAACCTTTTCCTTGAGAGTCCCAAAGGAGCCCCTTGAGTCTTTCTGGTTTCTTTTGAGATCGAAAAAGTCCCTTTCCAAAAAGTTATCCTTTTCATATCTTGTCTTAATTCCAGATGATATTCTTGCTGATGCCTCTTCAAAATTCCCAATAATTTCAAATCCTGTAAAGATAATAACCACAAGAAATATTCCCCAGATTCCTCCTAAAAATGCTCCTCCAATTCTTTCCCATGCAGGAATTTTTGGAACTCCCTCTTCTTCCCTCTTTCTTTCTCTGATTGATATTAAAGCATTACCGATAAAGAGGAAGATTAGAAATAGAAGAATGCCTGTGGCAAGTAAAGTAGCGAAGGGTTTAAGAGCAAGAGGTATAAAATCAATTTTATTTATGAGCCATGAAAGCATAAAAGAGAGGGGTTTTGCAAGAATAGCTGAAAGTAAAAGGGAGAGAAAAGCAATTAAAATTCTGAAAATTCCCCTCATGTAACCTACTATCACAATTAGTCCTATTAATAGAATTCCAATAAGGCTCAGACTCATTTAAAAACCTCCATTTTAGTTTAACTATAAAGATTATTTTTTTCAAATAGTTGATTTAATATAAAATCTTTATATGGAGGGAGCATGAGAAAACTTTTATATCTGTTTCTAATTTTCCTTTTTATTTTACCATCCCTTTCAAAAGAACCCTTAGAAAAAAGGATTGAGAAGATAGTCAGTGAAATAACCCCTGAGCTGATTGAGATCAGAAGGGATATTCATGCAAATCCAGAGCTTTCCTTCCAGGAGAAAAGGACATCTTCAATTGTTGCAAATTATCTGAAAAAGCTTGGTTTAGAGGTAAGGGAAGGTATTGCTGGAACAGGGGTTCTCGGAATTCTAAGGGGTTCAAAACCTGGACCAATAGTTGGTATGAGGGCAGATATG
>JBBIMS010000125.1:0-5846 GCA_037444285.1 Candidatus Aminicenantota bacterium
TGATACAAAACAATACATAGAAGAATCTGAGAAAGAGATGGGGATAAAATTTGCTCCAAAGCAGATAGAAGCTATAGAATCTTCCCTCAAAGAGAAAATTATGATTTTGACAGGGGGTCCTGGCACAGGGAAGACAACAATAATAAGGGCGATTATCAACATATACAATAAGCTTGGAAGGAGAGTTTTGCTTTGTGCTCCCACAGGAAGGGCTGCAAAAAGACTTTCTGAAACATCTGGTGAGGATGCGAAGACAATCCATAGACTCTTAGAGTACAAACCAGGAGAAAATATTTTTTTGAGAAACGAGAGGAATCCTTTAAAAGCAGACATGATTATTGTTGATGAGTTCTCAATGGTGGATATTCCATTAATGTTCCACCTTATTAAAGCAGTCCCACCATGGACATCCCTTTTGTTTGTAGGAGACAAAGACCAGCTACCCTCTGTTGGACCAGGAAATATTCTAAAGGATTTAATTCAATCACGGATTGTAAAAGTAGTGGAACTTGAAGATATTTTCAGACAATCAAGAGAAAGTATGATAGTTGTTAATAGTCACAGAATAAGGAAAGGAGAGTTTCCTTATCTCTTTAAAGAAAGAAATGATTTTATTTTCATATCCGAGGAAGATGAGGAGGAAGCCTTTAAAAGAATTATTGAGCTTGTTACAGAGGAGATCCCTGAAAAATTTGGTTTTGATCCTATGAGCTCTCAAATTCAGGTAATTGCTCCTCTTTACAAAGGGATTGCAGGAGTTGAAAACTTCAACAGAATATTGCAGGAGAGGTTGAATCCAAAGGGAGAAACTTTTCCAGGAATCCCCTTTAGAATTGGGGACAAAGTTATGCAGATCAAGAACAATTATGATAAGGATGTCTACAATGGAGATATAGGAAGGGTTATTTATCTTGACGAAAAAGGGGTTACTGTTCTTTTTGATAGAGAGGTTAGATACGAAAGGGAGGAGCTTGATGAGCTAACTCTTGCCTATGCAATTTCTGTTCACAAGTCACAGGGAAGCGAATATGAAGCTTGTGTAATGCCAATTTTGACTCAGCAATACATAATGCTCCAGAGGAATCTTCTCTATACAGCTTTGACAAGGGCAAAGAAGCTTGCTGTCCTTGTTGGATCCAAGAGGGCTCTTGCAATAGCAATCAGAAATAATAAGCCTTACAACAGGAATACAAGGCTTTCCTCTCTCCTTACCGATATGAAAAATATAAAAACTTAAAGCTTGTTCTTTTATACATTTAGTTGAATTACACAGGTGTCTATGGTATAAAAATTCTCTTAATGATATATGGGAAAGAAGTTATTTATTTGACCATTCTTTTCTTCTCACTTTCTTCCTGTGCTTCAATTCCCAGAAGACAAGTTTCTTTAAGGGATAGCGTAGTATTGAGGGCTGAAAGGCTTATAGGAGTTCAATACAGATTTGGAGGATCAGATATTTCAGGCTTCGACTGCAGTGGATTTGTTTACTATGTCTTTTCAAAGGAGGGAATTCTTCTTCCCAGGTCAACAGAAGAACTAATTAAGACAGGGAAAAGAATCCCTCTGAAAAGGGCGGAGAAGGGGGATTTAATATTTTTTAAAATTGAAAAAGAGGGATTACATGTTGGCATTTATACAGGGAAAGGAACTTTCGTTCATGCTTCGTCCACCGGGGTTAAGAGGGAGGTTTTGGACAGATTTTGGAAAAAAAGAATAATCAAGATAAAGAGGGTGATATGAATTTAAGAAGGAAATTGAGGATTGGCGTTATAGGAGGTGGTGAGATAAATAGCAGAATATACAGGCTTGCTTACGAGGTGGGAAGGGAAATAGCGAAGAATGATTGCATACTTGTATGCGGATGGCTTGGAGGCGTAATGGAGGCAGCTTCGAAGGGAGCAAAGGAAAATGGGGGGATTACCATTGGAATACTTCCAGGAACGGATTCTGACGATGCAAACCCATACATAGATATTCCAATCCCCACGGGAATTTCCTATGCAAGGAACATGATTGTTGTTCTTAATTCAGATGTTCTCATAGCCATCGATGGAAAGTACGGAACCCTCTCTGAAATTTCCTATGCCAATATTTTTGGGAAGAAAGTGATCGGTCTTGAGACATGGAAGATAGATAGTGTTGAAGAAGCAGAAAGTGCCGAAGATGCAGTTAAAAAAGCGATTCATTTTTCAAAATCAAATAAATTTTAAGGAGGACTCATGAAAGAAGAAATTTTAAAAAAAATTAAGAAGGACACTCTATGTGTCCACGGTTCAGGAAAGAAAGATCCTCTTGCAAAGGCTGTTTCTTTTCCAATTTACCAGAGCTCAACATTCGCCTTTGATAGCACTGAGGATGCTCTCCAGGTTTTCGATGAGAGAAAGCCAGGCTATGTCTATACAAGATGGGGGAACCCTACCATAGATTATCTCGAAGAGATGATGGCCCTCCTTGAGGGAGGGCAAAGCGCTCTGATAACCTCTTCTGGAATGGCAGCCCTTTCAACACTTGTTTTTACCCTTGCAAATACAGGAGATAATATAGTCACTCAGCCAATTCTTTACGGTGGTTCCTACAACTTCTTCAAGAATTTTGTCCCAAAATTTGGTATTGAAGCAAGATTTGCAGAAGAGCCTGTTCACGAAAATATTGAGAAGTTGATAGACAAGAAGACAAAATTGATTTATATTGAGACTCCAGCAAATCCAACTTTGATGATTGTTGATATTGCGGAATGTGCAAAGGTGGCAAAGAAGTATGGAATTCCACTGGCTGTTGATAACACATTTGCTACTTCATATCTACAAACCCCATTATCCCTTGGTGCTGACATTGTCCTACACTCTGCTACAAAGTACATAAATGGGCATGCAGACACGGTTGGAGGAATTCTTGTCGGTTCAAAGGAGTTTATAGAAAAGGCTAAAAAGGAAGTTTTGAGGGAACTGGGCGGAGTTATTGACCCTTTCGGAGCCTGGCTTATGATAAGATGGCTGAAGACCCTTGCGGGCAGGATGGAGAGACATTGTGTCAATGCGAGAGCTCTGGCTGAATTCCTTAAAAATCATGATAAAGTTGAGAAGGTTTATTATCCAGGGCTTCCCTCCCATAAAGGGCATGAGATTGCTAAAAAACAGATGAAGGACTTTGGAGGAATGCTCTCCTTTGAATTGAAGGGAGGGAGGAAAGCAGGAGAGAAGTTGATGGATAACCTTAAAGTTATGATTCTTGCAGTAAGTCTCGGAGATGTAGGGACTCTTGTGACTCATCCAGCCTCTTCCACCCACAGGCAGTACAGCAAGGAAGAGCTTAAAGCCTTTGGATTGTCAGAGGGTCTTGTGAGGATCTCTGTAGGGATTGAGAATACTCAGGATCTTATTGATGATATTTCTCAGGCTCTTGATAAGATTTAAACCCTTTGTCTCTTAATTTATGCCCAATTACAAGGTAGAAATAGAGTATGATGGGACAAATTACAAGGGATGGCAGTTTCAACCTAACCAAAAAACTATTCAAGGTGAGATAGAAAGAGTCCTCAAAATAATCTCTTATGAGAATGTTAAAGTTATTGGAGCTGGAAGAACCGATTCAGGAGTTCATGCTAAAGGACAGGTTGCGAGTTTTAAAATGGGGCTAAAAATAGCACCCCTTTCCCTTCTTAGGGCGATGAATTCTTTGCTTCCAAAGGATATAAGGATAAAGAGTGTTGAAGAAGTTGAGGAAAATTTTAATGCTCGATATCATGCAAAGTCAAAGACATATGTTTACAGAGTCTATACAGGTCTTGTCGTATCACCCTTTATCTGGAGATGGGTCTATCATATTCCTTTTCAACTTAATATGGAAAAAATACAGGAGGCAATCAAGTATTTTATCGGAAAAAATGACTTTAAAAATTTCACCTCTCGTTCGTCCTCTCCATCTACTATTAGAACAATTTACAAAGCAGAAATAGAAGCAGAAGGAGATGAGATAAGATTTATATTTGAAGGAAGCGGATTTTTGAGGTATCAGGTAAGAAACATGGTTGGATTACTGATTGAGATAGGGAAGGGAAAATTTGAACCTGAGATAGTTAAGGCTCTTCTTGAAAAGGATGATGTCAGTATAACTTTTTCTGCAGCCCATCCCTGCGGATTGTGTCTTGAAAAAGTTAGCTATTGAAGTTTACCTTTTAGATATACTTTTCAATTGATTTCTTTAAGTTCTCCTTGTTTTGCTCTCCGAGAAGCCTTTCAAAAAGAGTTCCATTTTTGAAGATTAGTATCTGCGGAATGCCAAGGACTTCATACTCCATTGCTTTAGATTGAGACTTTGAAATGTCGAAAAAATATATTTCAGCCTTTCCTGAAAATTCTTTTTCCAGCTCCTCAAGAATGGGCTTCATTTTCTTACATGGGCCGCACCATTCGGAGCCAAACTCAATGATAACAGGAATATTCTTTTTAATTGTGGTGTCAAAATCATTCTCTTCTATGTTTTTCATATTTTCTCCTTTCATTTATCATAAAAATTCCATGATGGATTTGAGTATTTTTCTTTTTTTATTCTTTCTGCTTCATCCTTAATTTCTTCCATGTCAAAGGGTTCAAAATTGCAGCTAAAGTATTTTGAAAATCCCTCCTTTAAGGCAAGGGATATTTTAAAAAAATCTGGTTCCTCTAAAAGCTCCTTAAGAGTTATTATTTTACCATTTATATTTTCAGGAGAAGAAAAAGTTGCACTGGCAAGGGTGTTTATGTCTATTGTAATTGGAATTGAACCATGCTGAAGAAGGGAATCCTTACCCCTTTTCTGGGCAGAGCCAATAAGTTTTTTTCCATTTACCAGTATTTCGTTCCCAGTTGGATATGAGAAACATGGAAGATTGGTCTTGTAAAAACCTTCATATTTTCGAGATGAAAGATAGGCGGAAATATTGAGTCCTTTTAGACCCTGGATCAGGGCAGAAGATACTAAGTAAAAAGAATCAAGAACGCTTTTGCCTTTTGTCAAAAGGGGGTTGGATGAAGAGAAGGAATAGGTGACCTCGTCATCGTGGAGGACAGCTTTTCCTCCTGTTATTCTTCTCACAAGATCAATTCCCCTTTCCTTTAAGAAATCTATATTGGCAACATCTCTGACTTTCTGATGATATCCAATTGAAAGAGTTGGCCTTTCCCATCTATAAAACCTTAGAATTGATACTCCTTTATTTTCCTGAACATAGTTAAAAAGAGCCTCGTCAATTGCCATGTTTGTGAAAGCTGAATTTGGAATTTCCTCAATTATAAAGTAAAAATTTGACACTTTATTATTCCTTGCTTTAAATATAAAAAATTTTTGGAGCGGGCAACGGGATTCGAACCCGCGACTTTCAGCTTGGGAAGCTGACACTCTACCACTGAGTTATGCCCGCATAGAATTAAATTTAAAGGAAATATTGATTTATGTCAAGCTCTTTTTATAGAGAGAAATTCAGAATTTGAAATTGTTATTGGGTCAAAATAAAATATTCCTGATGGGTGTCCCAAAGGAATTTGACAGGGTGAATCTTGTAATTGGGTTGATTTATCGAGAAGAGAATTTTTTAAAAAGAGCCGTTTCAGAATTAGAATCCTTTTTCGGGAAAATAGAGCTGGAAAGTGATTCTTTCAAATTTGATGTCACCGAGTACTACAACAAAGAGATGGGAGAGAATTTGAAGAGGAAATTTTTCAGTTTCGAGAAATTAGTTGATCCAGAGGAACTCCCATCAATAAAAATAAGAACCAATGAAATTGAAGAAAAAATGAGAAAAGAGGCTGGCTTCCCCGGCAGAGTTGTAAACATTGATCCTGGCATCTTAACATTAACTTCCCTTCTAA
>JBBIMS010000126.1:0-5823 GCA_037444285.1 Candidatus Aminicenantota bacterium
TCTTTCGAGAAAGTTTCTTCTGAAGGAATCTGAACAAAGTCTATTCCTGTCATTTGGATTGGAAAGAAACCCCACTTCAACAAGTATTGAAGGCATCTCTGCACCAATCAAAACATAGAAGGGAGCCTCCTTAACCCCAAGACTCCTAACATTTGTATGTCTCCTCAAATCCTTCTCTATAAACTTTGCAAGGTTAATAGACTCCTCCTTCTTGGTATTCAAAAGTATTTTTTTTATAAGGGATTCCAGCTCTCCGATTGTCTTTGAAGATACTGCATTTTCCGATGCTGCAATTTCAATGGCATGGGGATCCTTTGTAAAGTTCAAAGTGTAAACCTCAAATCCTGAAATATTCCTATTCCTTGTAGAATTTGCATGAATTGAAACGAACAAGTCAGCTCTTTCTGAATTTGCAATTGCTGTTCTCACTTCAAGGGGGACATAAACATCTCTGTCCCTGGTAAGAACAACTTTAAGATCAGAGCTTTTCTCCAGGAGTTCTTTTAGCTTTAAAGCAATGTCAAGGGTAATCTCCTTCTCAGGAATCCCTCCTGGACCAATTGCTCCAGGGTCCTCTCCTCCATGACCGGGGTCAATAACAACTTTTTTAACCCCAAGCCCCAATTGTCTTGCAATTGTAAACTCCTCTGGTTTTGAAACAGGTGGTTGCTTTGTCTGAACTTCCCTCTTACCATAAATATCCACAACAATCCTGAAGGGGCTGTAAAGGGTAAATGTTCTGTATTTAACAACCTCTGCGAATTCAAGAACAACTCTAACTGTCCTCAGTGTAAACTGTCCTACCCTTATCTCTTTTATATAACCTTTTGAAACAGGTATTGAAGGAGGAAGATTGAAAACCTTTGCATTCTCTATATCAAAATAAATTCTCACCCTATCAGGCTCTATCAATTTCTTTTCCTGAAAGGTGACAGGTCTGTCTACATCAATTACAACTCTTGTGTAATCTGAACTTGAGAAATATCTTATGTTATGAACCTTTGCCCTCTCCTGCGGATACAAAAGAAGAATGAAAGAGGAGACAAAGATAAAGAGAGCAATAAATTTTCTCATTCCAAAGATTAATATAACAGAAAATTTGAATATATCAAAGCAATCTTTAAAGTAGAGTTCCCCTGAATTTTAAAATGGAAAAGGGAACATTAGCCAGGCAAAGGCAATTGAGCCAAGAACCATTATCAGAAAAAGGGTTATTCCGTATTTAATCCTTTCCTTCCCTTCCTTTCTTATCATAGAAAGGACAAGAGATGTGAAAAAGGCATATAAGATCATTGAAAAAAGGTGGCTACGAAAAATCATTTCTTCCTTCCCTTTGCGATATCAAAAGCATTTAAAGCAATAAGATAATTTAAAAGTCCAGCTCCTGCTATATAGGCGGTTCCAAATTCAGTTGTAACACTAAAAAGATTACCGTCCCCTTTGTGTAGAAGCTTTGAAACAAAATAAAGGGAGCCATTGCCAACATCAGCAAGCCAGGCGATGATATTCAGAAGCATTGCATCTGGTTTGAAGAATCTCCCACCCATGTAAAGACCAAGAAGGAACATGGAAAGGATTGAAAAGAAGAAAATAATGCCTCTCCAGAATCTTTTAAGAAGAATATGACCAGAGCCAGGAATCAACCAGCTAACAAATAAAATAAAGTAACTTCTCATACACCATAATATTCAATTTCCATTAATATGTCAACTTTCATTAATCCACAGGAAAACCTTAAACTCAGAAAAACTATTCAGGGCAAAGCGACCGAAAATGCTCTTTAAAATTTCAGCTCCTTCCAAATTTTCAATAAAAATTTAGTTTGCTTCTCTTCACTGATCTCCTTGAATTCCTGACTTATCCAATCTACTTTTTGACAAGCTCAACCCTTCTATTTTTTGCTCTCCCTTCTTCTGTATTATTGTCAGCAATAGGTTTATCCTGTCCATAACCGATAAAGCTCAAACGATTTGCATCAATTCCTTGCGCAACTATTGCTAAAACAACAGCCTTTGCCCTTTCCTCTGATAACTTTTGATTTGATTTAGGATTTCCAACATTATCAGTGTGCCCCTCTACACTGATTTTGAGGTCAGGATTTAACTTCATCATTTCCACAATTTGAGATATAATTGGTTGAGATTCGGGCTTGATTGTTGATTTACCTGTATCAAAGTTGATGTATAAAGTGATGTATCCTTTCTTATTTAGAGTATCGAGCATTGCAATTGCGGTTACATCCTGCTTCATCACCTCTTTTTCTACTATTGTAAGATAGTAGTCACCACCATCGTTAAAAGGTACCACTTCAATCCATAGTTCGCTATTACCCTTCACAACTTTTCCAACCATCATTTGATAGCCGCAATTTTCAGCACAATCAGCGCCTTCACACACCCCTTCAAATAAAACAGTCCCGCCCATGTTCTTTAAAGCAGTTGCATAGTTGCGAGATATCTGAAGTTCGCTTGCTGATCTTGCATCTTCCTTCAGAGTATATGTCCTGAAAAACTTTTTACCCTCCACTCTTGTGCAATCCTTACCATTGAAGAAGTTGTAAAAATCAAATTCCTTGTCCGAAGCATCAGTTATTGCGTAGTTGGGCATACCTAAAAAATAGGGGGTATCTTTGAACCCAGATTCCTGGGTTTTTCCAATATTTGGGAACAAAATCATTACGAAAATGAGAAGAAAAATGAAAATGGTAATTAAATCCTTTTTGAGAAAAGCATCCTTCTCAAAAGCTCTTTCATAACGACTCTTTCTTAAAACTTTGAAACTTCCATCGATACAGACGATTTTTGTCATGCTTCCTCCTTTTTATGGTTAAACTGTTATTTCCACAAAAATTCCATCCCCAATCAACTGATTTTATCTCTTCTGAAAAACTAAGGATAGACGGAATTGATTTTATAATTAAATTCTCTCTTTCATTTCAACTTTGCTCATTCTGACATAAGAATATTGCATATTTTACCCAAAGTCAAATTTCGCCCAATGGGTGAATCAAATTTTTGGTTATAGGGAAAATGTAGAGATCAAGGAAATCCATAGGATGTCAATTTAACAAAACAATGTTGCAAACGCTGAAACTTCAATTAAAAGGTAAAAAATACCCCTGTGAAAATTCAAACAAATCAAAATATAATGATAACTCTATCGGGAAGCTTTAAAATTTCTTGACATCACCTTTTTGTAGAATTAATATTCTTTTCTTGGAGGTAATATGAGGGAAGAGATTGTTCAAGACATACTTGTATTGGGAACAGGAATTGCAGGACTCAGGGCTGCCATTGAAGCTGAGAAAGTCTCCAACGGAAAATTAAAAGTTGCATTAATATCTAAGATTCAGGTTATGAGATCTCATTCCGTTGGAGCTGAAGGAGGAACCGCAGCAGTCCTGAGGGAAGATGAAGGAGATTCTTTCGAACTCCACGCCTGGGATACAGTTAAAGGCTCAGACTTCCTTTGTGATCAAGATTCTGTAGAGGAGTTCGTGAGAATCTGCCCTTCAGAAATTCTCCAACTTGAACATTGGGGCTTACCCTGGTCAAGGGAGAAAGATGGAAGAATTGCCCAGAGACCCTTTGGCGGCCATTCATTTCCAAGGGCTGTCTTTGCTGCTGACAAAACTGGATTCTTTGAGATGCAGACCCTCTATGACACAGCTCTGAAATATCCTAACATATCAATTTTCAATGAAGTCTTTATAACTTCAATAATAGTTGAGGACGGAGTCTTCAGAGCAATAACTGGAATTGACATGAAGACAGGTAATTTCATTGTTTTCAAGGGGAAAGCCCTAATAATTGCCTCTGGTGGAGCAGGAAGAATTTTTGGCTTCACAACATATGCCCACTCAGTTACTGGCGATGGTCTTTCAATGGCTTATAGAGCGGGAATACCTTTGAAGGACATGGAATTCCTCCAGTTTCATCCAACAGGGCTCGTTCCTTCTGGAATTCTCATAACAGAGGCAACAAGAGGTGAGGGCGGTTATCTCTTAAATAACAAAGGTGAAAGATACATGGAAAAATATGCTCCCAAAATGATGGAACTTGCACCGAGGGATATAATCTCAAGATCATCAATGACTGAGATTGAAGAAGGGAGAGGATTCAAGGGTCCCAACGGACTTGATTATGTCCATCTTGATTTGAGACATCTTGGGGCTGAGAAGATAAATAAGAGACTTCCTCTTATAAGAGAGCTATGCATTAAAATGATAGGGATTGATCCGATCTATGAGCCAATCCCTGTAAGACCTGTTGCCCACTATTCAATGGGTGGTATCCACTGTGACTCAAAGGGAGCAACTCCAGTGAAGGGAATATGGACTGCAGGAGAGGCTGCCTGTGTTTCAATCCATGGTGCCAACAGACTCGGCTCCAACTCAACTGCTGAATGCCTTGTTTACGGAGCTATAACAGGAAAAGAAGCAGCAAATTATGCCATGAACTCAAATATTTATGAGTCGAGCCAGTCAGCAATTTCTGAAGAAGAGAAAAGAATTGAAAATCTCAAGAGAAAGGATGGGAAGGAAAGCCCCTACAAAATAAGGCATGAGCTAAGAGAGACAATGGATAACAATTTTGGGGTATTCAGAACTGGAGAATCAATGAAAAAGGGAATTGAAAAAATCGAGGAGTTAAAGGAGAGGTTTAAGAATGTAAATGTTGTGGACAGAAGCTCTGTTTACAACACTGATTTGACCACTGTTCTTGAGCTTGGTTTTATGCTTGATGTAAGCGAGGTTCTTGCTAAGGGTGCATATTTGAGAGAGGAATCCAGAGGTGGGCATGCAAGAAGGGACTTCCCAAAAAGGGATGATGAAAAGTGGCTAAAACATACTCTTGCCTACTACACAAAAGATGGACCTAAATTTGAATATATCCCTGTCAGAATAACAATGTGGAAGCCCGTTGAAAGGAAATATTGATGGAAAGGAGGAAAAATGAGCGAGAAAACATATAAAAACCGCCTTGGTATTTTAGGATGGTTCTATGGAGGAAAATACTGGATTGAAAGATACGCTTATATCCTTCATAGAATCAGTGGCTTCGCCCTTATTTTCTATCTCTCCCTCCATGTTTTTGTGACAGGAGAAAGGGCAAAGGGAAGTGAAGCATGGGAATCAATTATGGGGTTTTTGAAAACCCCCCTCTTCCATTTTCTCGAATACCTTCTTCTCCTCGCCTTCATCTATCATGCGATAAATGGATTTAGACTGATTTTCCTAGAATTTGGTGTTTTTCTTGGAAAACCTGCTCAGCCAAAATATCCTTACATAACATCCATTCACAAGCAGAGACCCCTTGTTTTCATCCTGATGATTCTTGGAGCTATATTCATTGTAATCGCAACAATTGAGTATTTTAAAATTGGAGGTTGAAAATGAAAGAGTCAAGATTATGGTTTTTACAATTTTTAACAGGTGCAATTCTCCTCTTTCTCCTCACAATGCACATGGGAATTATGCATCTTGAAGATATTTTCGGGTTTATAAGCAGGATTCCAGGAGTTGAGCCTCTTGATTGGAAGGCTGTTCTCCAGAGAAGCAAGCAGGTTGGTTTCCTTGTTGTAAACATAATTTTTCTTGGCGCTGCACTATTCCATGGACTTTATGGACTAAGGAATATTATCATAGAGGCTATTCCATCGAAAAAATTTGGAAAGGTATTGGGCTTACTAATAACTATTTTTGGTTTTTTTGCTTTCCTCTATGGCTCCTACGCTACAATAAGCATTTATGTCAAAACATTTTAGGAGGCGAAAATGAAAAAGGTAGAGATTGAATCAAGATTGATAAATTTCAAAATTCTA
>JBBIMS010000127.1:0-2326 GCA_037444285.1 Candidatus Aminicenantota bacterium
CCTTTATGTAAAGAATGTAAAAACACCCACTTTAATCCTCTGTGGAGAAGAGGATGAGAGGGTTCCTCTACCTCAGAGCAAAGAGCTCCATATGGGACTTCTAAAAAATGGAGTCCCTACAGAGCTCGTAATATTTCCAAGAGAGCCCCATGGACTGAGGGAACCAAAACATCAACTTTACAAAATGAGAAAAGAACTGGAATGGCTTGAGAAATGGGTTATAAAAAAGTGATGTAAATTTCTGGTACATCCGTTTTTGGAAAGATGATAAAGGAAATTTTCGAACATCAGACAGAGTTCTGTTAAATTTCCTTTTCTTTGCTCTTTATAAATTGGGAAATTTCAGCTACTTTCTTTTTCAAAAAGGAAAGTTTACCACTTATCTTTTCAAGATTTTTTTCTAACTCTTTGAATTTCTCCATCTCCATCATTGTGCTTGCAATAATGTTGTTAAGGGATAAAGAAAGGGAATCTATGAGATTTTGGAGGCTACTCTCAACCCCCTCCCTCTCCTTTACGAAAGATTCCCTTAAAAAAGAATCTATCTTTTTTCTCATTTCTTCAAGGGAGGTGGTTATTACTGAGTAGCCATCCTCACTTTTCCTCAAGGAAAGTTTTATTGTTTTTGTGGAAATTTCCTCAATTTCATCAGCCAATTCATCCACCTCTTTATTCAGACTCCCAAGAAGGCTTTTTAAAGCCAATCTTTTTGCTTTTAAATCAGAAAATGCTATTCTTTGAAGAAAAATGAAAAATATAGGCAAGCTCAAGAGAACGAGCAAATTAATAACCCCGAATATGATAACATTGAAATTTGCCTTTTCTCTGTATTGTTTCTCCAATAACTCAAGGCTTTCAATCATTGGAGGGATTGAACTATTTATTCCGCTGAAGGCGCTAAAAAAATCCTTTGACTCCCTTTCATTTCTTGTGATAATCTCAATATTGGCAGCAGTATCTGTCCACAGGTAAAACAAAGCCTCATAGTCTATTCCTTTTAGAATCCCTTTTTTGCTATTCAAAAAATTTCCAAATTCATACCTTTTCTCTTTGATTCCCGCTATACTATTTGAAACATCGACACCACTAAAAATTTTTGTGGAATCAATTGAGATACTCTTTAGAGAGACCAGCCCTTGTCTGACTTTATCTAAATCTTCAAGATTTTTGTTGAAAAGAAAAAAGAAGTAAAGATCAGTAAAGAAAGCCATCAAAATTACAAAGCCTGAAATATATATCCAAAATTTTCTCATCAATCCAGATTATTATAAAAATACAAAAAGCAAATGTCAAAAAAGCGATGAATCTTGAGATTTTGTTCACCACTTGACTTATTATAAACTTTAAAATAAAAATAGATAATGTGTATTGAAAGGAAGGAAGATGGAAAAGGATAAGAATTTTGAGAAAATAGGAATTGAAGGGATTGAAAGGCTTATAAATCTCGTTATTGAAAAACAAATTGCAGAATTTGAACTGGAGAAGGAGGGATTCCGCTTAAGAATTGTAAGAGGTTCCCAAACTCTCCCCGCCTTAAAAACTGAACCTCAGGTTCATATCGTCCATTCTAGCCCCCCTGCAGTAGTCAAAGAAGAAAGCACACCTTCCCAGGAGGAATTTCACTATATAACCTCTCCCATAGTAGGGACATTTTACAGGGCTCCATCTCCAACCTCACCTCCCTATGTTGAGGTTGGGGATAAAGTAGAGAAAGGACAGGTTCTTTGTATTGTGGAGGCTATGAAGCTTATGAATGAAATTGAGTCTGATGTATCAGGGATTGTTAAGGAGATTCTTGTTGAAAATGGACAACCTGTTGAATGGGGGCAGAAGCTTTTTGCAATCAAAGTAATTGAATAATGTTTAAGAAAGTCCTGATTGCCAACAGGGGAGAGATCGCCCTTAGAATAATAAGGGCATTAAATGAACTGGGTGTGAAAAGTGTTTTGGTTTATTCCAAAGCTGATGAGAGATCCCTTCCAGTAATGCTGGCTGATGAAAGGGTATGTATAGGCCCTGCAAGAAGCAGTGAAAGTTATCTCAATATACCTGCAATAATCTCCGCAGCTGAGATTAGTGGAGCGGAAGCAATACATCCAGGTTATGGGTTTCTTTCTGAAAACCCTTTGTTTGCCGAAATTTGTGAGACATCCAACATAGTCTTTATCGGACCTCCATCCTCAATAATCCAGCTCATGGGAGATAAATCCAATGCAAGGCAAACAATGAAAAAAGCGGGGCTTCCAATACTTGAAGGGAGCGAAGAACCTGTTTCCTCAATTTCGGAAGCGAGGAAGATTGCATCGAGGGTTGGTTTCCCTTTAAT